>NZ_JBFTSF010000300.1:0-7078 GCF_056399905.1 Cupriavidus sp. 01L46 | reverse complement strand
CGCGAGATTTGCATCCTATGGTCAGCAGTTCGCTCCACGAAGAGAATTCGTCCGCCATCCACACGTCGATTGTCGATGATCCAGGCTTCCGTATCGACCAACCGATACTGGCCGGCAGGCGACTTCCATCAATCCGTTCAAATCTGTTACGTAACAGATTCTTCGCTATTGTATATAGTCCGAAGCTGGCCGGGATGTCACGATGAAAGCTCTTTCACTGAGACTGCCATGAAATGAAAGCAGAGAATTTTACGTTGCAACACTACTTCGACCGGATCGGTTTTGAACGGCCCGCGGTGGCAGATATTGCCACCATTGCTGAAATGATGCGGCGGCAGCTCTTCACTGTTCCATTCGAAAATCTGGACGTGCAGGCAAAAAAAGGCGTTTCCCTCGTTCCCGAGAGAATTGCCGAAAAGATCCTTCATCGGAACCGAGGCGGGTACTGCTATGAGGTGAACGGAATGTTCGCGATGGCCCTGCAAGAGCTTGGGGTACCTTACCAGTTTGTCGCGGCGAGACCGATGTTCTACGCGGTCGAAAGACCCAAGACCCATATGGCACTCGTGCTGACCGTGGCCGGTGAACGCTGGCTATGCGATCTCGGCTTCGGAAGTTATGGAATCAGAGCTCCGATGCGACTCGACTTGATTGACGTCGAAGTCAAACAGGATGCCGATACGTTTATGCTGACCAGGACAAGCGATGGAGAGTACTTGCTGAAGGCGCTTGTCGATGGGCAATGGGCGAACCAATACGCCTTCGACCTGTCTCCACAGAAATGGATTGATTTTTCCCCCGCCAACTATCTGAATTCGACACACCCCGACGCGATTTTTGTGCAAAAAATGTTGATCGTCCTGCACAACGAGACTGGTCGAAAAATCCTGTTTGGCGACGCACTGAAGATCATCGCAAACGGACAAGCAGAGCAATACACGATCTCGCCAGACGACCGCGCATCTGTTCTGTTTCGCGAATTTGGCCTAACCACCCCGGGCAATTAAAGGTAGTGCATTCGTGTTCGAGATTACTGTCTAGCGCCGCTATGCGACCAATGCATCATCGATGTGCGTAGCGGATCTCCATCGAATGACCGGACTCGGCGGCACTCCGGTCGCACCACGGACGTTGATGTCCGTATAAACACGGTTAGGCTGCGGACGCCCTCCCCMGCACATGTGCCCAACCATTCAGGATAGTGACATGGCCGAATGCGTTCTAACATTTTCCAGTCAGACCGAATGGGAAAGTTGGCTAGGGCAAAACGGCAGCACTTCGACGGGAGCATGGCTGCGTCTAGCGAAAAAAGGCACCGAGCAGCGAACCGTAACCTACGAACAGGCGTTGGAAAGCGCGCTCTGTTATGGCTGGATTGATGGTCAAAAGAAGGCTGAGAGCGAGAAATACTGGTTACAACGCTTCACCCCACGCTCCGCAAAAAGCATCTGGTCCAAACTTAACAAAGACAGGGCTGAAGCGCTGATCGCCGCAGGCAGGATGCGCCCGCCCGGCATGTGCGAAATCGAGAAAGCCAGGAAGGACGGCCGCTGGAAGGCTGCTTATACGTCCGCCAGTAACTCGAGAGTGCCGGACGACCTGCAGGTGGCTTTGGACGCAAATCCGGAAGCCAAGAAGTTTTTTGCAACACTGAACAGCCGTAACCGCTACGCCATCCTGTTTCGGGTACAGAATGCCAAAAAACCAGAAACAAGGGCGCGTAAAATCGAGGAATTCGTCAACATGCTGAACCGTGGCGAAACCTTCTATCCATAGGCTGCCCCCGGCCGGCAAGCGACGACCGCAATCGCCGGGCGACCTGTCGTACCGGGTATGAAGATCAGGGGGTAGTCCACCCCCCCAAAGAAGACAGGGGGCAAAGTTTGATGCATTCTCGGCCTGCCCAGACGCGGAAGAGGCTGATCAGTATGCTGTAAAACTCCATGACTTGTTGATCGCCACATCATTTCGCGAGCCGACGAAAGTCGCTGTGTATGTGCCGGCAGCGATGGGCTGCGTGGGGAGCAGGAACACTACCCCTCGAAACAAGCTCGCGTCCTCGACAGCCGAAGCAACCGAGCCAGCCTTGGATTYGGCCGGCACCAGGATGCGAGCCGGTACGCGACTGCCGCCAGGCCCCGTCAGGATGAAGTTCGAGACCGTCAGCACGTCAGATGGCTTTTCAACGTTGACGCGGAACATGATCGGGGGACCGGCTCTGGCCAGATCGGGCGCTGGATTCGGGATCTCGTGGCCAGGAATGAACAAGCCGTGGACGTTGGCATTGTCGGCTGGGTAGTGGGCGCCAGTGCCGGGAGGCAGTTGTTGGCCGCCCCATTGGGCGAGGCCGTAGCCGCCGGTTCCGGCTGCGGTCACCACACCAAAGTTCGTCACGCAGTAATTGTCATGCATGGCGAGGCCGATGGTCTCCTGATTGCTGGTAATCCCCTGCAAGTGGTAAACCGAGTTCGCCATCGAGGCAAGGCAGCGACCAATCTCGCCGTTGTAAGCATTCTGTCCAACCCATTGCTTGTGCCATCCGCCCACGGTGAGTACTTGCTGGTACGGATCGGGACTGGTAAAACCAGGATTCCCGGGGATCTCCGTGTGGCTCATCACCGCGTTGAGCTTCATATACTCCAGGTGGTTCTCGGCCGCGGCGTCCAGGGCGGCGTCTTGCCGCAACGCGCCTACACCCATTGCGATGCGCAGGGAGTTGAGCGCATTGAAGAATTCGAGGCGCGGGTCGGTTCTGGAGTAAGTGGATGTGAGCGCGATCGCAATCGAAGCAGAAGAAGGCGGTTCCTTCCTGATGCTCGGTGTGCGTGGCAGGTTTGAAGCAATCGTTGGAGGGGTGGCGCCAGCGCTACCAATGCTGGCGCAGACCGCGACGAAGGTAGACATCGCGGCAATTGCGAAGAGGCTCTGTTTCACGTCTTTCCGGTTATTTTAGGTCTGTACAAGCGGGGCTGAGGATCAGCGGGTGACCCTGGCGAATCCGCCTCCAGAGGCTTAACGCAAGATGGGGAAGATTCGTGCACAGGAGCATGCGCGCGTGGTGCGGCAAGCTGGGGCAGTAGGTAGGGCGCGCCGTCGGCGCCCATGCAGATGCAGGAACCTAGAGACGGTCCAGGTGCCCACGGAGAGGGATCTGAGTAGTAGTGCCTGACCCTGCGATTGGGTGGGCGGCACAGGAAAAACCGCTTATCGCACAACCTGCGGGGAGAACGAAGGTCGCAGATCGACCCACTTCAGCCCGTCGACCCGGCGCGACCTCTACGGCGGCTTCCAAGGTACAACGGCCGTTGCTTGGGCACTGCCAACATGCCAACCAACAGGATTGCCTTCGTCTCCAAAAGGACTCTCTATTTGCGCGTGGGTTGCCCATCACTGCGGGCAAGTACACCTGACATTCATAACCCTTTCAACGCGCGGTCGTTTGCCCGTGGTAAACGACGACTGTTCGGCCGGCTATAGGGCCGCCCTTTCACGAACCAGCACCTCAATTTCATCGATCGAGTCTATAAGATTGACGTCAAAGTCAACGGTGGCGAAATCAATATCGAATTCCGCCTCCAAATGAGCGACGAGCATCAGCATCGAGAGCGAATCAAGTCGGCCGCTGATAAAAAGCGATTCATGATCGGCAAGTTCGCCGTTGTCATTGCGATTGCGCAGTGCGTCAACGACGAACGCACGAATCTGTACTTTATGTTGATTATCCATCAATCGACTCCGATAAGACTAGCCATGAACGTGATGCGCTGTTCGAGGGTATAGAAACGCGTTTCGTTGCCAAACGGATGAAGGCATATGACGAACAGCCAAATCCCAACGAATGCGGCCAGGGGGGCCGCCCGTGTGCGTGGCACTCGTGGACCGGCAAGTGAACGGACTTGCGAAATGCCGATGCCCAGCGCCAGTACCACGCAATAAAAGACATAGCTCGTAAATGTCTCGCACGTGGCCTTGAACCCGATCACCGCGACAAGTCCGATATCTCGAACGAAGTGGTATATTGCATTGCCGACGCCCGCCGCCATGAATGTCGCGAAGAAAATCCGCAAGCGCGGATGTTGGCGGAAGGCCCTAAGAAAAGTCGGCAGGAAAAAAAAATCAACCAGTAGTTCCTTGAAATAGTAGTAGTACCGGTTCCAGAAATCCGCGAGCGAGCGCGACTCGAGCGGGCGCCACGTATTGCGCGGCAGACGATAGCCGGCAAGGCGCGCCACCGCGATCGCCTGATGCCCCGCAGCGGCGAGCGTCAATGCCGAGAACACGACATCCAGCACGAGCGCTGTCCAGCCGATCGCAATCGGATATGGCCGATGCTGAAAATACGCGGCCTGCACACCTTCGAGGGTAGGAATTCGCAGAACCGACGCGCCCATCCAGTGCGCCGCTGTGTTGATGTCCGCCAGAACGCACGACCAGAGTAGCAGCTTGACCGCTTTGAGTTGTGTCACCGCGATTTCGCGCCGCGTCGTCGACTGGACCTTGCGCAGGAATGCTGCTCCTTTACCCCACGGCGTTGAGGTCGAACCCCAGAACGGGTGAAAGAGACCTAGCTGGTACAGCATCGGCCCCCGTGCGCGGGAACGCTGATCGACGAGCGCATAGGCGAAAAACCAGATGTTCGGCGTCGCGATCGCCAGAAACGCCCATACGCCGACTCTTAGCCATCCGTGGACGAACGGCATGCACGTGAGGCCGCACAGCACCGCTTCGGTGGCGAGCAGCGTCGATACCGGTCGGCGCGCTACGAACAGCGCGTCGTTGTGTCGAGCCGCGCTCAGCGTGAGCCACGCGACCAGCATGAAGGCGATCAGCGCCATGTACGCCAGCACAACCGCCGACACGCCCGTGACCCGTTCATGCGCCATCGCCGCGGCGATAATGTCGAACGAAAACCATAGGCCCGAAGCCGGCAGCAACGATAAGGTGGCAACAAACGTGGCGATGCCGCGAAAGCGCGGCGCATATGCCGACAACGCAGCGGCCCCGCCGGCGATCAACATTGGCCAGCCATTCACTCGTATCAGCACGAGGGTAAACAACGTGACGATCAGCAGCCGGCCGCGCGCGGTCTCTGAAAATGCGACGATCGGTTCGCGTCTGTCGATCGAGATGATTTCGCGGAGCGACCGTCTGGGCGTCCTTGCAACGGTCTGCGGATTCTCGATGGCCGGGTCGATTATCAGGTCGCGCCGCTGGCTCACTTTCAGCTCCCCCGTTCGAGCAGATCCAGCAAGGCATGGCGGTCTACTTTTCCGTTTCGATTGAGCGGCATGCCGGGCAACGCGATAACCCGTGAAGGCACCATGTACGCAGGTAGACGCCGCGCGAGATCGCGCCGCACCTTTGCAGTGTCGACCGCGTCGCCGGCGACGAACGCTACGATGCCGCGTGTTGCGTCGACATCGCTTGGCCAGCCTACGGCCCCCACCAGGTCGGCACCAGCGACGATCCTCAAATGGGCCTCGACTTCTTCGAGTTCAACGCGATGACCGAGCACTTTCACCTGGTTATCCACCCGGCCCAGGTAATGCAATGTTCCGGACGCATTGCGCACAACGCGATCGCCGGTTAGATACCACCGCGCGCCCGCGCGAGTCGGAAAGCGCTGTGCCGTGAGCTCCGGCGCATCCAGGTAGCCGATGGCGAGCTGCGGACCGCCAATTCCCAACTCGCCGGATTCGCCGTCGGCGAGCATCGCCCCCGTCTCGCTGAACACGGCTGCGAGATTTCCGGGCAATGGCCGCCCGATCGCCACCACATCGCGCCCAGGCGTCAGAGGCGTCGGCTTGCCGACAACCTCATTCAGACAGTACACGGTAGTCTCGGTGGGACCGTAAAGGTTGTGGATCGTGCTGTTGGGCGCTGCAACTCGCCACGCATCGACGATTCCAGCCGACAACTGTTCACCGCCAAAAGCAGCAATGCGAATATCGGGCAGCACGCCAGGACGCAACGATTTTAGCTGACGCAGCATCCCAACCAGCGACGGCACGGAGTTCCACACGGTGAGCCGCGCTTCGACTGCGCGCTTGACCGCATTCATTGCCTGGTGCTTCGGAAGGACATATAGCGATGCTCCGGCTTCCCATGTCGAAAACATGTTATGCACCGATGCGTCGAAAGACAGTTCAGCGGTTTCAAGCACCCGGTCATCGGAGGTCAATCCTAGTATCGCGGAGATCGAGTCGATATAGTGGTGTACAGCGCCCGCCGGGATGACGACGCCCTTTGGTGTGCCGGTCGTGCCTGACGTGAAGATGATGTAGGCCGGGTGTCCCGCGCCGACATGCTTCGGTTCCGACACCCGCGCGGACGGCAGCGCATCGGTCGAGACCACCTTGACGGCACCACCACTCAATGCACTCAACGCCTGTGGATCAGGCGCGACGACAAGTGGTGGGCAAACATGAAGGAGCTCCCGGGCGAGTAACGCCGCACCTTGTGTGTCCACCACGATCGCGGCGAGGCAACAGCGCGCCAGGATTTCGGCGATCCGCTCGGGCGGGGCACTTATGCTGATCGGCACATAGGTGCCCCCCGCCCAGCACGTGCCGAGCAGTGCGACATACGCCTCGATGCTTTGCGGCGCGAGAACGCCAATGCGCGGCGGATGCCCACCGTTTATGCCCCACTCAGGGCTTTCACGTAGGAAGTGAGCCAGCCGCGCGGCACGTTGTGCGAGGTCGGCATAGGTCAGGGAACGGCCGTCACAGCAAATGGCGATTGCCTCGGGCGTCTCGATACTGTGATGGTAAAGCGTCAAAGCCAGATTATGGTTGTCCATAAATTGCTCGACTGCGATCGATTTTCGTTACACTGATCCGGCAAACCGGCCGGCAATATCGATGCGATGCTCTCCGTGGGCATCGTTCTCGTGCACGTGATTCTAATGTGAAAAAAAAAGCGCGAGGAGCTTTTTTGTAATGTGGGGCGGGTCCGGCGGCAGCAACTGGCCGCCAGGACACGGCTGGAGGGAACAGGGGGGGCGATAACAAGCTGGCCTATCGGGGAGCCAGAGTTTCTGCCTTCAGTGCGTTGATGTTTCAGGGAAGCATATGGG
>NZ_JBFTSF010000299.1:0-7131 GCF_056399905.1 Cupriavidus sp. 01L46 | reverse complement strand
CTACAACCCGCTGGCCCGCTACGCGCTGATGACCCAGCACGAGGAAATCCACTGCAGCCAGTTTCCCGGCTCGCTGGTGGGCCCTATCTTTGCCGATCAGATCGAAGTCACCATCCGCCATCACGCGCTGGAGTCCGGCTGCTTCGTGGTGAACGCCACCGGCTGGCTGACCGACGAGCAGATCGCCTCGGTGACCACCGACCCCGCCTTGCAAAAGGCGCTGCGCGGCGGCTGCAACACCGCCATCGTGTCGCCGGAGGGCCAGCACCTGGCGCCGCCGCTGCGCGAGGGCGAGGGCATGGTGATCGCCGACCTGGATATGTCGCTGATCACCAAGCGCAAGCGAATGATGGATTCGGTGGGGCACTACGCCCGGCCTGAATTGCTCAGCCTTGCCATCAACGACCGGCCGGCGGCGACCGCATCGCCCATGGCCAGCGCATTTTCCAACTACCACGGGAGCACCCACCATGAACTCCAGCGAGATGACGCCGGCCTCGAGCCGGTTGTCGGTAACTGAGCTTAGGGCCGAGCTGCAATCGGTCGGGCTGCGCCTGCTGGACCCGGCGGCGGGCGCCGCCAGCCGGCGCGGCGGCGCGGGCCCGTCCGACCACAAGGCGGTGACCGTCGATGGCGTGACCATCATGGTGCCGGTGCATACCAATACCGCCTGGCATTCGCCGTACGTGGCATCGCCGCCGGATGGCAAGGGCACCAGCGCGCTGCTGCGCGGCACCATCCCGATTGCGAACATCAGCTTTCCGAAAGCGCCGCGCTTCTATGGGCTGCAGACGATGGAGGGCGTGCCGTACTCGCACATCGCCACGCTGCACAGCGCGGACGTGCTGGCCACCACGGTGCTGCAAACCTGCATCCGCTACGAGAGCCGGCGCAAGACCTGCAAGTTCTGCGCGATCGGGCAATCGCTCGCGGCGGGGCGCACCATCGCGCGCAAGACGCCGGAGCAACTGGCTGAAGTGGCGCGCGCCGCCGTGCTGCTGGACGGTGTCAAGCATATGGTGCTGACCACCGGCACGCCGCCCACGCCGGACCGCGGCGCCGCCATGCTTTGCGAAAGCGCCTTTGCCATCAAGGCCGCGGTGGACTTGCCCATCCAGGCGCAATGCGAGCCGCCCGACGACGACCGCTGGTTCGAGCGCATGAGAGCCGCCGGCATCGATACGCTGGGCATGCACCTGGAAGTGATCACGCCCGCCCTGCGCGAGCGGATCATGCCCGGCAAGGCGGCCGTGCCGATCAGCCGCTATATGGATGCCTTCAAGGCTGCGGTTGCCGTGTTCGGCCGGGGGCAGGTGAGCACCTATATCCTCGCCGGCCTCGGCGATAGCGTTGAGACCATCCTGTCGATCTCGAAGGAACTGCTCGAGCTTGGCGTCTACCCCTTCGTGGTGCCTTTCGTGCCCATCACCGGCACGCCGCTGGAAGACCATCCCGCGCCGCCGCCTGAGTTCATGAAGGCCATCCTCAAGCCGCTCGGCGCGATGACTAGCGCGGCGGGCATGCGCTCGGCGGATATCAAGGCGGGCTGCGGCAAGTGCGGCGCGTGCTCCTCGCTGTCGTCGTATGAAGAGGTGGCGGCATGAAGGACGATCTCTGTGTGGAAGTGCCCGCGGCCACGGCGTTCCGCATCCGCTGGGCCGGGGCGCAGTGGGAGGCGGACGAGGCCATGGCGCTGCGCCGGGCCGTGTTCTGCCATGAGCAGGGCATCTTTGCTGGCGACGACCGCGACGCGATCGACGACACCGCGCAGTTGCTGGTGGCGGTGAAGTGCGAGGCGGATGCGCCCGAGAGGGTGGTCGGCACCGTGCGCATCCACGAAACCGAGCCCGGCGTGTGGTTTGGCTCCCGGCTGGCGGTGCATGCCACGTACCGCAGCCACGGCAAGATCGGCGCCACGCTGATCAAGCTGGCGGTGAGCAGCGCGAACGGGCTGGGCTGCACGCGATTCCTCGCGCATGTGCAGAGCCAGAATGTGCCGCTGTTCCGCCGCTTGCACTGGGACGTGCTGGCCGAGGAAACGCTGCTTGGCCGCCCGCACCACCTGATGCAGGCGGACCTGGACCATTACCCGGCGTGCCTGACGCCGCGCGTTGGCTTGTCGACACTGGGCAGGAGCGGCACATGAACGTCGCGCAGATTGTGCAAAGCCTGCGCGCCAGCCGCGGCTTTGACCACAAGACCGATATCGCCGGCGTGCTGTCGTCGCTGGGCAATGCGCTGCCGGGCGGCATGCGCGATCTCGGCCAGGCGGTGGCGGTGGGCGACGATTGCGCTGCCATCGCGGATCATGACGGCTACCTGCTGTTTGCCATCGAAGGCATGGTCCGGGATTTCATCGATGCCAGGCCGTGGTTCGCGGGCTATAGCGCGGTGATGGTCAACGTCAGCGATATCTATGCCATGGGCGGCCGCCCGCTGGCGGTGGTGGACGCCATCTGGAGCAACGGCGTGGCCGACGCCGCCGAAGTGCTCAAGGGCATGGCGGCAGCCTCGGCGGCGTATGGCGTGCCGATCGTTGGCGGACACAGCAACGCCCGCAGCGATCATGCCCAGCTTGCGGTGGCCATTGTCGGGCGGGCGCGCCGCCTGCTATCGAGCTTCGCGGCGCGCCCGGGTGACCGGCTGCTGATGGCGGTCGATTTGCGTGGCGCCTTTGCCGAGCCGTACCCGTACTGGAACGCCTCAACCGAAGCGCCGCCCGCGCGGCTGCGGGCCGATCTCGAACTGCTGCCCGCGCTGGCCGAAGACGGCCTGTGCGCCGCCGCCAAGGACATCAGCATGGCCGGCACGCTGGGCACGGCGCTGATGCTGCTGGAATGCTCCGGCGTGGGCGCGCGGATCGACCTGGACCGCATCCCGGCGCCCGCGGGGGTGCCGATGGCGCGTTGGCTCACGGCATTTCCGAGCTACGGCTTCCTGCTGGCGGTGCGCGAGGAAGACGCGGCGCACGTTACCGCGCGATTTGGCGCGCGGGACATTGCCTGCGCGGAGATTGGCGTCATCGACGACTCGCGTCGGGTCACGATTGGCGCGGGCAGCGAGCGCGCACTGCTGTGGGATTTCGCGCACGACGCCTTCATCGTCCCGCAGGCGGAGCGTGCCGCGCGGGACACCACCCCCATCGATGCCTGAGGCGCTTTCATGCCAGTCACTCATTTCCGCATACGTTGGCCCGACCTGAGCGAGGCCACCTGTTACTCCCCGTCTTCGGTGGTCACCGAGTTCTTTGTCCCGGGGCAGGACTACACGCTGGCCGAGTTCCTGGCGATCGCCAGGCAGGCGCTTGGCAGCGCCTCGGAGCGCGTCAGGGCGAAGTATGGCTATGCCTGCTCCTCTGCCATGGACCAGCTTGAACAAATCGAGACAACCGCCGCGCGTTTTTGCGCGCAGCCGGATGCCATGGTGCGCGTGCTTGGTTTCGGCCGTTAGCGCGCATCCGAAAGCCTTACCGCATCTCACAGCAATCAACGAAGGACGCATCATGTCTAACACCCGCAGCGAAACTCTTGCCGCCTCCCCCAGGCACTACAGCGTCATCATCGTCGGTGGCGGCCAGGCCGGCTTGTCCATGAGCTACTACCTCAAGCAGGCCGGCATCGAACATCTCGTTATCGAGAAGCACACCGTCACCCATACCTGGCGCAGCCAGCGCTGGGATGCCTTCTGCCTGGTCACGCCGAACTGGCAGTGTGCCTTGCCGGGCTATCCCTACCAGGGCGACGACCCGCACGGTTTCATGAAGAAGGACGAGATCACGGCCTACCTCGACGGTTTCATCAACATGGTGAAGGCACCGGTGCTGGAGCATACCGAGGTCCGCCGCGTGAAGCCGCAGGAGCAGGGCGGCTATCTTGTCTGCACCTCGCAGGGCGACTTCACCGCCGGGCAGGTGGTGGTGGCCTCCGGCGGCTATCACACGCCGATCGTGCCGCGCATGGCCGAGCGCCTGCCCGCCGGCATCCGGCAGATCCAGTCCTCCGAGTACCGCAGCCCGCAAGCCTTGCCGGAAGGGGGGGTGCTGGTGGTGGGTTCCGGCCAGTCCGGCGCGCAGATTGCCGAAGACCTGCACCTGGCGGGCCGCAAGGTGTTCCTGGCTGTGGGGCAGGCGCCGCGCTGCGCGCGCTTCTACCGTGGCCGTGACGTGGTGGACTGGCTGGCCGACATGCAGTACTACGACATGCCGGTGCAGGCGCATCCGTTGCGCGAGGGCGTGCGCGACAACACCAATCACTATGTGACCGGCCGCGACGGCGGGCGCGACATCGACCTGCGCAAGTTCGCCACCGAAGGCATGGAACTGTTTGGCGCGCTGGAAGATTTCCATGACGGCAAGCTGCGTTTCACGCCGAACCTGAAGGCCAACCTCGACGATGCGGACGACACCTACAACCGCATCAACGCCAGCATCGACAAATTCATCGACAAGCACGGCATCGCCGCGCCGCCCGCCAGCACGTATGCGCCGGTATGGTCGCCGGGCGAGGAGCGTTGGGCGCTGGACCTGGCCCAGGCCGGCATCGGCGCCATTGTCTGGTGCATCGGCTTTCGCCCGGATTTCAGCTGGCTGGAGGCGCCGGTCTTCAACGGGCGCGGCTATCCCGGCCACGTGCGCGGCGTGACGGCGCAGGACGGCCTGTACTTCCTCGGCCTGCCGTGGCTGCACACCTGGGGTTCCGGGCGGTTCTCCGGCATTGCGCGCGACGCCGAATATCTTGCGGCCATCGTCAGCGAAAAGCTCGGCGCGCGAGCCCTGGCAGCCTGACATGTTCCGCGCGAGCACAAGCTATGTTGCCGGCATGCCGAACCTGTCCTATACCGGCCTGTCGGAGAACTGGCTGCTCAAGGCCTGCGGCGACCTGCACTGGCGGGGGCTGGCGGCGCTGTCCGGGCAGGCGTTGCCGGAGTTCCGGGACGCGCAGGGCAACAAGGCCTATGCCGCGTTTACCGCGATCCGGCTGCGGGAGGCATCGCTGGAAGCGCTTGGCGAGAACGATGGCTTCTCGGTGAACACGCAGTTGATGCGGGTGGCCGGCGCGCGCCACTTCAGCACGCATGCGCTGAGGCGCGATGGCGATGGCGATGGTGACGGTGACGGGCCAAGCGCCAGGCGGGCCGAGGTATCGATGGTATCCACCTTTATCCGCCGTGAGCGCGAGCGCGACAATCGCTCGGTGGTCAGGGCCGCTTTCAACCTGCCGGCGGACGGGCCGCCGCCCGCTGCGGCGGCGGAGCTGGGCGCGCTGGCCAAGCGCTTGCGGGCGGGCGACTGGCCCGCCCACCTTGGCCTGGAGCAGGCACGGCACCTCGGCAGCCACATGGCCGAGTACCTGCCTTGCCCCTATGCCGACTTCAACGGCGCGGACCTGCTCTACTTCGCCAACTTCCAGGCCATCGTCGATCGTGCCGAATGGCAATGGCAGCGTTTCGACGAGCCACCGGTGATTGCCGGGCGCGACCTGTTCTTCCACGGCAACGTCAATCTTGGCGAAGCGCTGGAGCTGTCGTTCTCCGCGGTGGAGTCCGGGCAGGGCGGGCTGGCCCATTGGTGCGAGGTGCGGCGCGGCAGCGACGGCGAGAAGATCGCCGATGTGGTGACACGCAAGCGTTGGAGAGTGCGATGAGCGCAGATAAGGGTGGCGGACTGGCGCTCAAGCCCGTCTACACGGCCGCCGACCTGGACGGGCTGCGGCATCTTGGCAGCCTGCCTGGCGAGGCGCCGTTCGTGCGCGGGCCGCATCGCTCCATGTACGCGGGCAAGCCGTGGACCATCCGGCAGTACGCGGGCTTTGCCGACGCTACCGCCTCCAACCTGGCATTCCGGCAGGCGCTGGCGCGAGGGGCGCAGGGTTTGTCGGTCGCGTTCGATCTGCCGACCCATCGCGGCTACGACTCCGATCATCCGCTGGCGCAGGCGGATGTCGGCATGGCCGGCGTGGCGATCGATTCCGTCGAGGACATGAAGCGCCTGTTCGATGGCATCGCGCTGGACCGCGTCTCCGTCTCCATGACCATGAGCGGCGCCGTATTGCCGGTACTGGCCGCGTTCCTGGTCACCGCCGAGGAAGCCGGCGTTCCGCTCGATCAGCTCAGCGGCACGATCCAGAACGACATCCTCAAGGAGTACATGGTCCGCAACACGTGGATCTTCGCACCCGGGCCGTCGATGCGGATCTGCGCGGATGTGGTGGCTTACCTGTCGCGGCACGTGCCCCGGTTCAACGGCATGTCGATCTCCGGCTACCACTTCCAGGAAGCCGGGGCGGACCCGGTGCTGGAACTGGCGCTGACGCTGGCCAACGGGCAGGAATATGTCAGGCAGATGGCCGGGCGCGGGCTGGATGTGGATGATTTTTGCGCTCGCCTGAGCTTCTTCTTTGGCGTGGGCAAGGATTTCTTCGTCGAGATCGCCAAGCTGCGCGCCGCGCGGCTGCTGTGGTGCGAGATCGTCCGCGAGCTGGGTGCCACCACGCATCGGGCAACCATGCTGCGCACGCACTGCCAGACCTCGGGATGGTCGCTGGCGGCCACGCAGCCGGACAACAACATCGTGCGGACCACGGTGGAAGCCATGGCCGCGGTGTTTGGCGGCACGCAGTCGCTGCACACCAACGCCTATGACGAGGCGCTGGCCTTGCCCAGCGCCGGTTCGGCCCGGCTCGCGCGGGATACCCAACTGATCCTGCAGCACGAGATGGGCCTGTGCGACGTGGCCGACCCGTGGGCGGGCTCCTACATGATGGAATCGCTAACGGCGGAAATGGCGGAAAAGGTGCGCGCGGTGATGGCGGAGATTGCCGCTGCCGGCGGCGTGCTGGCGGCAATCGGCTCGGGCTGGGTCCATGAGCGGATTCATCGCGCCGCCGTGGCCACGCAAGCCGATATCGACGAAGGCCGGCGCGTGATCGTCGGCGTCAACCGCTACCAGGAGGGAGCCGACGAGGTGCCGGCCTGCCTGGAGATCGATGGGCGGCAGGTCCGGGCGCAGCAGGGCGAGCGGCTGGCCTGCCTGAAGGCAAGCCGCGATGGCGCGGCCGTGGCACAGGCGTTGCGCGCACTGGCGCACGCCGCGCGCAGCGGCGAGCAAAACCTGCTGCCGCTGACCATGAACGC
>NZ_JBFTSF010000298.1:0-7136 GCF_056399905.1 Cupriavidus sp. 01L46 | reverse complement strand
CAGACATCGAGCGCGCCCATCAATGCCACTGAAACAAGGATCAGGGCAATCAGCAATGCCAGCATCACCAAGCCATGGGCGCCATTGCCCTGGCGATGACGCATCGGACGACGCTGCCGGCGGGCGCAGGTCATTTCGCGGGGCCGGGGGCCGCGGCAGCAACCGGAACAGCGGCCGCTTCGCTGGCCGGCGCAACGTCATAGACCCCCGTCTTGTCCGCATCCGGCGAGGCAATCACTGTCCATGCGGTACCGCCCATGACGGGATCTTCGGGAACACTACGCAGATAGTGCTTTTGCACCAGCTCGTCCAGGTTCTCCGGATACTGGCCGTTGTCGCCGTAGTATTTATCGATCGCGTCCCGCATCACGGCCAGGTTCTGCCGCTGCACCTGCTCCTTGCCCCGATCGATGCTGTGCAGGTAGCGCGGCAGCGCGATCGTTAGCAGCAAACCGATGATCGCCATCACGACCACCAGTTCGATCAAGGTAAACCCATGGAGCCATTGGCCGCGAGCGGGCTTCATCATGCGCCTCACCATTCTTTGTAGGGAATGCCGTCGAGACCCAGGCGTTCCGCCCTGGAAGACACGTCAAACACGTCATTGCCGCCTTGCGGATTGCTCTMCACGCTGCCATAGGCTCGCAGGTTCCACGTTTCCTCCGCCGGCGTGGTGGCGTCGCCGGTGAAGAACGGATCGCGCGGCACGCTGCGCAGGAACATCAGCAACCCCGCCTTCGGGTCCTTGGCATTCTTGACCCCGGTTACCAGCACGGTCAGCGTCGGCGGATAGCCCGACGCCCCCACCTCCTTCTCGATCAACCCAAAGTCACTGGCGTCCTTGTAGGCGTCCAGGGCGGTACGGATCTGCCGCAGCGCCAGCCTCAGCTCCTGCTCCTTTTCGCGCTGCACCATCAACTCCGAGAATGGCACGATCGCCAGCGCGACGATACCCACCAGCGCCAGCGTCACCACCAGCTCTATCAGGGTGAAGCCGCGGCCATACAGGCGCCAGCGGCCGCGGCAAGGCGTTGTCCGGGTCGCGGGCGTCATAGGTCAGTGCGCTCCCGGGATCGGATAGAGGGGGTTCTCGGTCGCCATCTCGTTCGACGGCATCTTCACGATGGGCGCGGGCGGCTGTGCGGGCGCCACCGGGGGTGGCGGCACCGGCGGCACCACAGCCGCAGCGGCTGCGTCCTGCGCTGCTGCGCTCGCATCGGCCGGGGCGGAAGCGGCGGCGGCTGGCGCCGGCGGCGCGGCCTGGATGGCCGGGAACCGCGCCGCGAACGGATCGGGCGGCGGAGTCGTCCGAGGCGCCGCGGGTGGCAGGCCCAGCGAGCCTCTCGGAGGCACCACGAGGGGTGCGGGCGGCACCGCGCTGCCGGCCGCCGCAGCCTTTGCATTGCCTCCAACCGCGGCCCCGTCGATACTCGCCGGCGCGACGGGTGCTACGGGAACTGGCGGGGAGACGGTCCCGCCCCCAACCCGGCCCGGCTTGAAAGGCGTGCCGGGCGCGGCAACCGGAGCTTCAGCGCTGGTGGCATCGAGACGCAACTGCTCGGTGCGCACATTGGTATCCGTCCCGGACCAGATTTCACGCGTATCGGCATCCGCGACGCGTTGAGGACGGATGATGTGCGGGGTGATCTGCAAAACGATTTCCGTCTTGACGTGGTCGCCGTTGTGATCCGAAAACAAGCGCCCGAGCACCGGCAACTGGCCCAGGCCAGGCACCTTCTCCGCCGTGGTGCGATCGGCATCCGAAATCAGGCCGCCGAGGACCTGTGTCTCGCCGTCCCTGAGTCGCAGACTGGTCGATGCGCTGCGTGTGCCGATCTGGTAAGCCAGCGAGCTGAGGCCGGTCTGTGCGTTGCTGCTCGATATTGTCTTCGTGATGTTGCTGACCTCGAGACTGATCTTGATGCCGACGTCGTCGTCGCGGTAGACCTGCGGCTCCACCTCAAGCTTGATACCGACATCCAGGTACTGGATATTTTGCGCATAGGAAGGGCCACTGGTGCTCGGGGTGCTCGAACTCGATATCACCGGCACCTTGTCGCCAATCAGGATCTTTGCTTTTTCCTTGTTACGGGTGCGGATGCGAGGACTCGCAAGCAGGTTCGCATCGGTATCCGTCAGCTTGAAGTTGGCCGTTGCCGACAGCCCGCTGACCACCAGCTGGTTGATCGGCAGCGTGTGCAGGGCGCCCCATGTGGACGCCGTATTTGGCGTGGCCATCGTGAAGCTGTTCGGCCATGCGATTCCCAGGTCCGTCAGCCGTTCATGCGAGACTTCCAGGACTTGCACCTCCAGCATGACCTCGGGTTCGGGAAGATCCTGTGCGGCGATCAGCTGTTCCGCGAGCCGAATGGTGTCGGGCGTTCCGCGAATCGACAGGGTATTGGCATGTTCGTCAATCACGATCTCCTTGATCTTCAACAAGCTCTTCAACAAGGCCTGCACCTGTTTGGCGTCGATGTTCGACAACTGGAAGGTGCGGACCTTCAGCTCCTGGTACTCCAGTTGCTTGTTTGGCGTGGCTGGATAGATGAAGAGCGTGTTCGCATTCAGGACCTTCTTGTCCAGTTGGTTTTGCAACAAGATCAGATTGACCGCGTCCTCGATCGCGGCGTTGGTCACGAAGATCGTCGTCTTGAGGTCGGTGCGCACATCACGGTCAAAGATGACATTCAGGCCCGACGTGCGCGATAGTGCTTCAAAGACCATCCGCACGTTCGCGTCGCGAAACTGCAGCGTCACCGGCGTACGCATGATCGACGCGGCCGCGCTCTTCTCCTCGCGCGCGGCCCGCAGCTGCCGCCGCTTGTCTTCGATCAGCCTCTTCATCTGCTGTGCCTGGACGTTGGTCGGATTCTCCGCGAGCACGTCGCGCACACGTTCCGCCGCGCTGTCATACGATCCGCGTTCAAGCATCCGCTGAACCTCCGCCAGGATGACAAGATCGCGCATATCGATCTGTAGCGCCGCGCCCAGCTTCCGCCCTCGCTCGCTGGTGGGATCGATCCTGCTCGCCTCATCGAGCTTCAGCACGGCTTCATGAAACTGGTAGCTGGCTCGCAGCCGATCCACTTCATCCAGAATTGCGTTCATCTGGCCGTTGCGTTCGTGCATGTAGTTCAGCTGTACCTGCGCATCGGTGGGCTGGCGAATGCTCGCGTTACGCAACGCGCCTGGCTCCACCGCGCAGCCACCGAGCACCATCGCGATCAGCGCCGCACTGAATCGACGCGCGTGGTAGCTGGCATAAGACGCGCGAGGAGCCGTGCAACCTGACGCGGCTATTGACCTGAGGGACGCGTCGCAGCGCTCTACTCTGCAGGCGGCGTCCGATCTGCACCGGGATTTCATTTACTTTCCTTCGCCCTGGGTGGACATGAACTGTTTCACGTTAAGCGGCAGATAGGTAAAGGTCGCACCTGTTGCCGTGATCGCCTCGAGGCGGTATTGCCCGTCAATCACATCCCCCAACGATACGATCAACAAGTGGTCGCCGCTGCTCAGGAACACTTGCTCCTTCGATACGTCCGCACCCAGCGCGCCCACATAGGCAAACGGCAACGGCGGCGCCGTGGGTGCCGGGGGAGGCGGGGCCGCAGCGGGCGGTGCCGGTGGCGCAGGCGGGGGAAGCCAGGACGAAACGCTGAATGGATCGTGGCCCGTATCTGGCGACAGCGGCGCACGCAACGCCGCAAGCTGTTCGCGCGGCGCGACCTCGGCAACCAGGCGCGCCGCGGGCTCGCTCGCCGCAGCTTGCGTGCGCCGCGGTGCCTCAGCTATCGAAGCCGGAGGGGCGGCGGGCATGACGCCTGACCTGCTCGGCAGGCTGCGTCCATAAGCAGCCCTGATGGCAGAGGCCACGGCCGGCACGCGGAGCTCCGGCGCTTGGTCCCAACCAATCAATGCGGCGGTCGCCAGAACCATGCCGGCAATCAGTATTCTCCGGACCAATGCGCTGTTCATGGCCGGCTCGTCCGATAGATCAGATCGAAGCGGATACGGGCATCGAGAACATTGCCGTCCACCGCTGGCCGTTCGACATGGATCTCCTGCAGCGCGGCGTTTGGCACGCTGTTGAGAACGGATGCAACAAAACGGCGAATCGTGCCGTACTGATCCTTGACTGGCAGCACGACCTGGTAGTGCGTAAATCCTGCCCCAGGCTCCGTAACGATCTGGTACTGTGCCGATCCCAGGGTCAGATGGCTCTCGCGCGCCTGGGAGAAGATCACGGCGATGTCGTTCCCRCTCTCGGCGAAGGTCGTGAACAAAGCCGGCAGCTTACCCAGGGAATTCACTTCGGCCGGGACCCGGCCAGCGTCGCCAGGATATCGTGCTTTCGCGGCACGGGCCTGCCGTGCGCTGTCAAGCAAGCCTCTGGTCTGCGCCTGCACGGTGGGAACCGCGGCCCATGTCGCGGCGGCCACACCTAGCGCCAGCGCGCCAAGCAGGCCTGGCACGCCAAATGCGCGCCGCATCTCGAAATGCAGCGTCAACAGCAGATCGGCAAGCCGGCGGGTCGTCATGGCTTTCTCCACACTGCGACGATCTGGAAGCGCACCGGCGTCCCGGGCACGTTGGTCTCGATCAGGTGACCGCTCAACACCGCCTCGTGCAGGAGCTCGCTGCCCTGCAGATACTTCAGGTAGGCGATCATCCCGTCGGCATCCTTGGCTTCCGCCGTGATGCGGATCTGGCTCTGCGCGGGACTTTGATCAATACCGATCAGCGCAACATCGCGGGCAGGATAATCTTCCACGATGGACAGCAGGCTCTGCCATGGCACGGTAAGCTCGCGCAGGATCGCCTCGCCCTGCTTTTCGGCCAATCTGGCGGCAGGCGTGGGCGCGGTCTTGGGCGGGTGCTGACTGGCGTTCTCTTCGCGCGCTGCTATGCCGAACTGGGTTCGGRCACGATCATTGTCCTGATAGGMGAGCCACAGAGCCCTGGCGCTGAGCAGCAGCATCAATCCCGCCAGAACCAGCAGCACGACGCCGCCTGGAGCCAATGTTGCCGGGCGCCGGCTGAAGTCGATCTTGAGCAGCGGCATCATAGCGCGAACCCCATCAAGCGCAGCGGGGCTGCTGCACTCGACACGATCCCCTGCGGGCGGCGCACGGTGGCGAACCGCCGCTCGAATGCAGAGGGATCAAGGTCGATCCCGCCTAGATAGATCGTGCAGTCCTCTCGCCGCGTATTGGAGAACCGCTCGAAGACTTGTTCGGTAATGGCCGCAAGCCGCGATGTATCGGCGACATCGTCGGCAAACAGACGGTGCGCGCCATAGGCGACCCAGCGGTTGTGGTCCATCAGCACGGCGTGCAGTACGGTTTCGGCCACCACCACCAGCATCGAAGCGCTGCCGCCGACGCTGTGGCGGGCCCGATTCATCGCCTGAGGCAGCCCGAGCATCAGGCTTTGCACTTCCACGCTTGCCGCCGCGCTGACATCGCGGATGCCATCGTGCAGCGATCTCGACAACGCGCTGGCAAACACGGCCCTGCCGCCCCGCTGCACCACGGTGCGGATCATGATGGCATCGCCATCGAGCCCGAACGTCTCCGCGAAATAGCTCCGGGCGATATCTTCTACCTCCCGCGCGCGCATGGTGCGGAAGTCGCCCCGCAGGATCCCGTGATTGGCCCAGAAATCATCCAGCACGATGAACGCACGGCGCTTCGATTTCGTCGCACGTTCAGGAACACCGGGGGCTTGCGCCAATGCCTGACGCAGGACGTCGAGCGCTCCTTGCTCGGAGAAGTGCTGTGCCTCGACCATCGCGATGCTGGCGTGCTCGATGACCGGCGGCATGGACGGCGGCGCGCTGACAGCCTTTGCCCCGCGGCGCGCGCGCTGCGCCAGGCGCAGCAGATACTGCAGCCTCGTGGGGCGCACCCCGACCGCGGCGGCACAGGTGCCCAGCCCGATTGCGAGGACCTCATTCGACGATCGTGACACGATTGATCTCCTCGAGGGTCGTTTCGCCCTTCGCCATCAGCCGGACCGCCGCAGTGCGCAGGGTCTCCATCCCGTGGCGCAGCGCCGCGCTCTTGATGCGGCCAAGYGGCGCCCGCTCCGACAGCAGTTCGCGCAATTCGTCGTTCATCCGCAGCGCCTCCGCAATGGCGCGTCGCCCACGATAGCCCGAGCCACGACAGGCGGCGCAGCCAAGCCCCCTGCGGAAGCGAAAGCCCGCTGCCATCTCAGGATCGATCCCGGCACGTGCCAGCGCGTCCGCGTCTCCCGCCTCCTCGATCGCGCAATCGGCGCAGCACTGGCGAACCAGGCGTTGCGCCACCACGCCGTTCAACGCGGACACAAAGCTATAGGGATCGACGTCCATATTGGTGAAGCGGCCGATCACATCGAACACGTTGTTCGCGTGCACGGTCGTAAAGACCTGATGCCCCGTGAGCGCCGCCTGCACGGCGATCTGCGCGGTCTCGGGATCGCGGATTTCGCCGACCATGATCTTGTCGGGATCGTGTCGCAGGATCGAACGCAGCCCCCGGGCGAACGTCAGCCCCTTCGCTTCGTTCACCGGAATCTGGAGGATGTCGCCCAACTGATACTCAACCGGGTCTTCAATCGTCACGATCTTGTCGAGGCCGTCGTTGATTTCGGTCAGGATTGCGTAAAGGGTGGTAGTCTTGCCACTGCCCGTGGGCCCGGTCACTAGCAGCATGCCGTACGGCATCGAAGCGACCGAGCGCATGAAGCGCATATCGGCCTCCTGGAAGCCGAGCGCCTCGAGCGTCAAGCCACCCGACGCCTGCGATAGCTGGTAGCGATCGAGAATGCGAAGAACGGCATCCTCGCCGAACAGGTTCGGCATGATCGACACGCGAAAATCGATGTCCCGCCCCGCATATTGGGCCTTGAAGCGACCATCCTGCGGCACCCGCCGCTCGGCGATATCGAGCTCCGAGATCACCTTGACGCGCGACAGCACCTGGTCGGCAACGCCTCGCCCTTCCGCGCGGCCGACCACCGTCAGCACACCGTCCACACGGCACTTGATCACCAGGCCGTTCGCCCGGCATTCAAGGTGAATATCGCTGGCCTTCATTTTCAATGCGTCGTAGATCGTCGAATTGAGCAGGCGCACGACCGCGCTG
>NZ_JBFTSF010000297.1:0-7137 GCF_056399905.1 Cupriavidus sp. 01L46 | reverse complement strand
GCTCGCTGCGCCATGCGCGCCGCCAACCACCCCTGCCGACCCCGCAACCCTTGTCCCGTCTGCTTTGCAGCGGTGTTTCGTGTTGCGAGGGGGCGAATCATAGGGGACCCCCTCGGCCTTGGCAAGCGTTTTCTTGAGCGAATCTTTCGAGAGTCTTTCGAGAGGAATAAAGTTGATCATAAGTAACATCCAAGATCAAATCCGCTCGTATGCCTGCGCTAGCAAAGCAATGTCCAGCTTACGCATCTTGAACATCGCTTCCATGACCCGAGCCGACTTGCCCCCATCCTTGCCCTGCAGCAGCCGGCCGAGGATCGATCGAGCGATCCGTCAGGACACGCCAAACTTATCCTTGAGCCAACCGCACTGCCCGTCCTCCCCGCCAGTGGACAATTGCTCCCACAGGGTGTCCACCYCCAATTGCGACTGGCGACTCACAACTCACAAACAATGAGATAGCCGGGATGACGCGGCCCCGTCACGTGGCCCGCACGGGTTCGCTCAAATCGTCTATTCACGGTTGCTGCGGGCCTTKTGCCGCTCGCAGCAGAGGCACCCGAACGCCAGCAAGGCACCCAGCACAAGCACGCCAATGGCTAAGCCCTTGGCGGCACACCCCCCTGCGGAACATTCCCCATCCAGATCACACTTTCCCATAACCATCTCCTCAAACCCGTGCCAGGAAGATCTGACGGTTCCATGCTAGATCACGGCAAAGGGAGATCAAAGTGCACACCACCAGTCATCTGCCGCGCGGTGTAACTTGCCAGCGCATGGAGTCTTGGTGGCCTCCGCTGGCCTCCAACATCCAACACAGGACGTCTTCCGCAATGACGCCCTCGCCACAAACGGTACTCCGGTGCCCCGCCCCACCGCTGACGCGCGCTAGCGTCGAATCTGGGCCAAGAAATGGCGGAGGGTGGCAACAGGCTTGTATCGACCCGGCCACGCAAAACCGCAAACAATTGCATACGCCGCCAAGTGCGCTGTCGGCCGCCTCGATTCGACTTAATTCTGACTTAGAAAAGTCTCAGTTGGTTTGGGTGCAGTTTGCGCTATTTTCACAAACATTCTTGGCATGCGCCGAGCGCCCTACCCGGCACACCGGGGGGCTCACAATCCAAGTGGAAAGAACAACGATGCGGTCCTTCAGCACCAAACTCACCCTCAAGCTAGCCGCCACGCTTTGCCTGGTCGTCCTTCTGTTCGGGAGTGCGTACGGACTCTTTGGCCCGCATGGTGGAAGCGAAGTGTCGCAGGCTACGAACGCTGACCACGCCGATACCCTGCTTTCCTTGCTGATGCATATCCTTGGTCCGATTGCGGCCATCCCCGCCCTGATCGGTATGTGGTCGCAACGATTCCCCGCACTGGGCGGACTGGTCCTCGCCTGCCCGGCCATTGCGACGTTGCTGCTACACCGATTTGTCATCGGATAAGCCAGACGTCCGACGCTCGCAAGGCAGCAGCCCTCCTCCTCCCCGCCTCTTTCCGCCTAGTTTGTCCGCAAGAGCTCGCAGCCGTTGCTTTGCATCGGTCACCTCCGGACAGGAACTAAACCCGGCGCCGGATACCCAATGGAGAATGCTGTTTCCGCGGCAACACCGGGAAAGGACTATGAAACAAACGTTGTGGGGACTGCTGGCGGGATGCGCGCTGCTGGTGGCCCTTGTTGGATGCGCCAGCCAAGGCGCCGATGGCCGCGAGGCAAGCATCACCACATACGGCACCATTGATGTCGGCGTCTCGCGCACCAGCGACAAGTAGTGCGCAGTGCCTGCCAAAGCGGCCACTCGATAGCAAGCGGCAACAGGCAAAAAAAAGAACCCGCAGCGCGGGTTCTTAAATTAGCGATCTCAATTGCCCTGAAGGCTTTGGTAATCTAACTGTCGTTTTCCGTTCGCACCATCCGGGTAAACCGAAGTCGACCACGCAGTCGCAGCTACCATGATAAAAAAAAGCCCGCACTAGGCGGGCTGAACAATCAGTTGAAGAAAGCCCTGTATTCGAGGGCAAGCACAGTGTAAGAACTTGCGGCTCCCTGACTAATTAGGGGAATCCCTTTGCCATGGCGGGAAAGCGGCCCGCCACGACGATCAAGTGCGCGTCACAGCCCCCTGCGGCTCCAGCGCATAAAAAGGGCATTCGAAGTTAGAGGAAATATTCCAGCTGACGCCACAGCAAGCGTTCAACACCCATTATGCTCAGAGTGCGCAAATGCGATCCATTCGCAATCAAGGCCTGCATGCTGGCCGCGCACGCGAACACTTCCCGATAATCCCCCCCGCCAACCCTAGCGGATCTTGTTCAAGCCGCCTCGAGGGATGGCGCGCCTCCCTGCAGCAGATGCGCCCGCGCCTCTTCAAACATGGCGTCGACGGCTGCGCGTGTGCGCACCGCGTGCATGCGGCGCGCATCCGACAAAACCCGCCGCCAGCCGCGGCCACCATGGATACCACGATGCAGGCCCAGCATATGGCGTGTCACCGCACCCATATAGCCGCCCTTCTCGACGACATCCCCAATATAACGCTGCATCGCCAGCTCAACGTCCAACCGTGATGGCACCGGGGTCTGCGCGGCATAGAAACGCCCATCCATTTCCGCCAGCACGTAGGGCTGGTGATAGGCCTCCCGTCCAATCATGACGCCATCCACATGTGCCAGGTGCGCGTCCATCTCGTCGTGCGTGACGATGCCGCCATTGATCAGGATCTCGAGATGCGGGAATTCCTGCTTAAGTTGGTAAGCCACTTCATAACGCAGCGGCGGGATCTCGCGATTTTCCTTTGGGCTCAACCCCTTCAGGATCGCATTGCGCGCATGCACGATAAAGGTCTCACACCCCGCATCGGCCACGGTGCCAACGAAGTCGCGAACAAAGTCATAATGTTCGATCGTGTCAATGCCGATGCGATGCTTGACGGTCACGGGAATCGATACCGCGTCGCGCATCGCCTTCACGCAATCCGCCACCAGTTCCGGCTCCGCCATCAGGCAAGCGCCGAATGCACCGCGCTGCACCCGCTCGGAAGGGCAGCCGCAGTTCAGATTCACCTCCACGTACCCCCATTGCTCGCCCAGTTTCGCCGCGGCGGCCAGGTCAGCAGGCTCGCTGCCGCCGAGTTGCAGGGCCACGGGTTGCTCAGCGGCGTCGAAGTCGAGATGACGGGCCACATCGCCATGGAGCAGCGCGCCGGTGGTCACCATCTCCGTGTACAGCCAGGTATGGCGGCTCAGTTGCCGGTGAAGCATGCGGCAATGACGATCAGTCCAATCCATCATCGGTGCAACCGAGATTCTGCGGCCCGTTGATTTTGCTGGGATTCCGCCTCCAGCTTCGGTTTGCGGGGGATTCTGAACGTGTACCATGACCTGCCGTTACCGCCTCTTTAGGCTCATTTTTGAGCTTGGGTGTTACAATGTTGCACCGAAAAAAACCATGTTGCACCGGAAATTATGGGCACCATTCTTCAGCGCGAACGCAAGGACAAGAGTATAGGTTACACGGCCGTGATCCGCCTGAAGCAAGGCGGCGAGGTGGTGCTCACCGAAACCAAGACGTTTGATCGTCGCCAGGCAGCCGCGACCTGGATGGAAAAGCGCGAGCGCGAACTGGCGCAGCCCGGCGCATTGGAAACCGCGCAGCGGGATGACCCACTGTTGAGCGCCGTGATCGACCGCTACATAAGAGAGTCTCGCAAGGACATCGGCCGGACGAAGACACAGGTGCTCGGCGCCATCAAGGCGGCACCGATCGGCTCGATGCACTGCTCGAAGATCCGTAGCCAAGAGATCACACAATTTGCGCAGAGCCTCGGTGTGCTGCCGCAAACGGTCGGCAACTACCTCGCCCACCTCGCATCGATCTTTGCGATAGCTCGCCCGGCTTGGGGCTACCCGCTCGATCAAACGGCGATGGATGACGCACGCAAGGTGGCGAAGAAACTCGGCGTGACGAGCCGCTCTGTAGCCCGCAACCGCCGGCCGACGATGGCTGAACTCGACCAGCTCATGGCGCACTTCGGCAACATCCGCGCGAAACGGGTGGATAGCACGCCGATGCAGGCGCTCACCGCGTTCGCGATCTTCTCCACGCGCCGACTGGAGGAAATGTGCCGAATCACGTGGGACGACCTGGACGAGCAAGGTGGGCGCATCATGGTGCGGGATCTGAAGCACCCCGGCGAAAAGCTCGGCAACGATGTCTGGTGCGACCTGCCGCCTGAGGCTGTGCGCATCATCAAGGCCCAGCCGAAACGCGAGGCCAGGATCTTCCCAGCCAACAGCGATGCGGTGAGCGCCGCTTTCACCCGGGCTGCCAAGTTTCTGGAGATTGACGACCTACACCTGCACGACATGCGGCACGAGGGAGCCAGCCGGCTGTTTGAGATGGGCCTGAGCATCCCACGCGTCGCGGCTGTGACTGGGCACAGGAGCTGGCAGAGCCTGAAGCGCTATACCMACCTACGGCATGACGGGGACCGTTTCGCCGGCTGGAAGTGGCTTGACGTCGTGGCACCAGCCACCCAGGCAGTGGCCGCTGTAGGTTCAGCCTAATCAACGCTGTATATCCATACAGCTATCTCGGCTTTTACAAGATCCCTTTGTGCGCCTCCTGTACTGTATATCCATACAGTATAGGAGAGTCCACGATGTCACCCCAATCAGCAGACTGCCCCCTTTGCAAAGCTCCCGCTGAACGCATACGCCAGCGAGGCGGCCGCGGCTTTAAGTACAGCTGCCCCATGTGCGGCACCTTCGAGGTCACTTCCGCCCTTCTGGGCTGCGGCACCCGGCTGCCCGAAACGGCCCAGGACGACCTAGCCCGGCTGCGCGCCTACGGCTACCAGCCGCGCATCGAGTTCCACGCTCGTGACGGCGTCCGCATCGGCCCATCGAATCCCGGGAGGGCCAGGGCATGATCGAATTTGCGCCAGCAACCATCTTCCTCGAGTCCGAATTTCTCCCTGGCGATGTGGCCGAGCTGCTCCTGCCGTGCGAGCGCGTTGAGTTATCCGATTCCGCAGTAACGGTCCACGGCATCGAGACGCGCCATCTTCAGGCCATGGTCTGGTTGGCCGAATACCTTTCTTTCGACGCGGATGGCCAACACCACCGGTTCCGAGTGGCCCGGCCCCATATAAAGCCGCCGCTGCGGGCGCGCTTCCCTCGCCAGTGAAATAGCCGTTCTGTCTACCACCATGCCACCCAACACCCCAGAGAGCTGGGTCCGAGCACTACGCCATGCCGCGCGCGGTGGCACGCCAGATTCATACGGTGTGGTCTACCTGATGCAGTTCTACATCCTCGGCCCAAACGGCCAGCCGGTGAAGGAGCCGCGCGTGGAGAGGCATGCGGAATTCCTGAGAGGCTGGTTCAAGCGGTTCGTCCTGCGTACCGACCTGATCGAGCAAAACGCTCGCGTCTGGACCTGCTTTTGCCCGTGGTCGGAAATGATGGCCCCGCCGATCTTCCTGACCCATCTCATCTCGCCCAGCGTCGACAAGATTTTCACCTCGCCAACGTGGCAAGATGCACAGGACAAGCACCGGCGCGTCTCGGAGAAGGCGCGGCGCGTGTTGCCGCTCACGCCCTTGCCAGGAGATGAGGATGTGCACTAATTACGCCCCGGTGCAGCGCCAGCTGCTGCGCGATGTCTTTGGCGTCGAGCCGCCGCCCATGGACTATCCGCCAGAGACCTGGCCGGACTATGCCGCGCCAATCATCGTGGCCGGCGGCGGCGACGCACGCCAGGCACTGGTGGGCACGTTTGGCATGGTGCCGAAGACCCGGATCCCGCCAGGCGTGGCCAAGTTCGATACCACCAATGCGCGATCGGAGACGGTCGGTGAGAAGCGCTCGTTTTCGGGGCCGTGGAAGAAGGCCCAGCTCTGCCTGGTGCCGGCGTCGAGTTTCTACGAGCCGTTCTATGCGGAGGGGCAAGCGAAGTCGGTGCGCTGGCGGATCTGGCTGAAGGATGAGCCCGAGTTTGCGATTGCTGGGCTGTGGCGCGCCTGGCCGGGCGAAGCCAGCGCGGAGGTGTTTAGCTTCACCATGCTGACCATTAACTCTGACAAACACCCACTGATGAACCGTTTCCACGCCCCGGGCAAGGAAAAGCGGATGATCGTCATCGTGCCGCGGGCGGAATGGGACGACTGGCTGACGTGCCGGGATCCAGAGCAGGCGCGCAGCTTTATGCGGCCCTACCCTCCAGAGCTGATGGACGCCGAGCCGGCGCTCCGCGCGCCTCGGGCAAAGGCTGCAGAGTAGCGTCCCAGGTTGGCAGAACGGACACTCGGCAATAGCCAGCGGAGGCCCGCTCTCGGCCAGGACCAGCCGTTAAGCGAATCTCCCCAAAGCTGACATTCACCAGATTGGAAATTGCAGGATCCCTATCAGTACAATGATATGCTGGCCGGCATCAAAGGCGTGCTCACATGGAACGTACACTTTTTGCCGAAGAATGACCTTCTGGCAAGAGAAGATGGGTAGTCCTGTCCGCTAGTTTAGACTAATTCCTGGAATTGGATGACAGCTTTGTCGTTTACTATTAGTTAGGTCAATTCTCATCAAGCCTTTTTCCTAACCAACCGTATTAACCAAGCCGTTTTCACAATAATCAAAAAACAGAAATGCTGAAACGATTAAATATTCAATCGCTTTTACAAGCAAGCGAATCATTAAAAAGAAACAGCTTTAATAGTTTTTTAAAGCATTTTGGCATAGATATAAAAGATGCCGAAATAGAAGACCTAAAGGGCCTAGCCAAGGCACTGAGCAGCATTGGGTGCGGCACAGGATCCCTAGACAGATTTTATGTGGGTTACAAAATTCCGCAGATAGGAAAAGAGTTTGACTTGTTGCGCTTTGGCTCCAAATCAATCATAAACATAGAGCTCAAAAATAATAGCTCTGAAGATAAAATAAAGAAGCAACTATTAAGAAACAAATACTACTTGAATTTTATTGATAGGAGGGTTTTCGCCTTTACATTTGTATCCGAATCTAAAGAGCTGTACTCCCTAAACGATGACGAAGAACTTGAGAAGGCAGAATTTACTCATTTAGCAGAATTACTCACCAACCAGGAAATTGATGACACAGATGCCCCTGATGGACCCCCTGATGGAC
>NZ_JBFTSF010000296.1:0-8113 GCF_056399905.1 Cupriavidus sp. 01L46 | reverse complement strand
GCACCAACACCATGCACCGCGTGGCCCCGGTCCTGGAAGCCGCGCTCGACATTCCCYTTCTCCACATCGTCGATCCCACCGCGCAAGCTTTGCGCGCCGCCGGCATCCGGCGCGTGGGCTTGCTTGGCACGGCCTTCACCATGGAGCAGGACTTCTATCGCGGCCGCATGCAGGACAAGCACGGCATCGAAGTCGTGGTCCCGGACGCCGCCGACCGCGCGCTGGTCCACGGGATCATCTACGACGAGCTATGCCACGGCATCGTGCGCGACGCCTCGCGCGACGTGTACCGGCGGATCATCGGCGGCTTGCAGGCGCAAGGCGTGGGCGGGGTGATTTTGGGCTGCACCGAGATCACGCTGCTGATCGGGCAGGATGATGTGGCGCTGCCGGTGTTCGATACCACGGCTTTGCATGCGCAGGCTGCGGTGGGGCTGGCGTTGGAGGGGGCGGTGGTAGCGAGTTAGGTCGGGAAGGAGGCGGGTTCGGGTCGCATCGCAGGCGTTGTCGCAAAGGACTTGTCTTCTTATATCCAGATCAGTATATTCGAGCCATGAAGCTAATCCGATTCCTCGGGAACTCGCTCAAGTCCTTGCGAGAGTTCCCGGAGGATGCCAGGCAGGATGCCGGCTACCAATTAGACAAGGTCCAGCGAGGGCAGCAGCCTGACGACTTCAAGCCCATGCCCGATATTGGCAAGGGTGTGGAAGAGATTCGCGTGTGGGACGATTCAGGAACCTATCGTGTGGTCTACACGGCTAGGTTGGCCGATGCGGTCTACGTACTGCATGCCTTCCAGAAGAAAACGCAGGCCACGTAGCAGCGCGATATCGATCTAGCCAGGATCCGGTACACGGAGCTGATGAGAGGTGCCAAATGACTAATGCCGAAACTTTTAATAGCGTGTGGGACGCCATTGCGGACACCCCGGAACAAGCCGCCAATCTCCGCGCGCGGACGGAATTGATGCAACAAATCGCGGCTATCATCAAGTCCAATGACTGGAAACAGGCTGATGCGGCCAGGCATTGTGGTGTTACCCAACCGCGGGTCAATGATCTGCTGCGCGGGCGCGTATCCCGGTTCTCCCTTGACGCGCTGGTGAATATCGCTACGGCCCTTGGCCGGCGTGTGCATATCGAATTGGATGCTGCCTGAGTACGATAACGCCTCTCGTGGGAAAGCCTGAAGTGGCAGGCAAGGAAGAGAGCACCCGGAAAGCGGGCGGCGACAGCGAAGAAAAACAGCAAAACAGCAAAACGGGAAATCGCGGGGAATGCCGATTTCCCGTCAGCCGTTCAACTCAACCTGTGCCGATACAAGCGGTAGTTCTCGTCATCGAAGCAGACAAAACTGACCTGCTCGATGGTGGGTGCGGCCACCAGGGCCTTGCGKACGGCCTCGATGGCAATATCCACGGCGCGCTCGCGCGGGAAACCGTAGATGCCGGTGCTGATATTGGGAAAGGCGATGGTGCGCAGCTTGTGCTGCGCGGCTAGCGCAATGCTGGCCTGGTAGGCGCTGGCAAGGAGGGCGTCTTCGCCGTGGCCGCCCCCTTGCCAGACCGGGCCGACCGCGTGGATGACATAAGGCGAAGGTAGCAGGCCGCCGGTGGTGATCACCGCCTGGCCGGTGGGACAGCCGCCCTTGGTTTCGCGAATGCCGCGACACGCGGCCATGATGGCGGGACCGCCAGCGCCGTGGATGGCGCCGTCGACACCGCCGCCACCGAGCAAGCCGCTATTGGCGGCATTGACGATGGCGTCGACTTCCATGCGGGTGATGTCTCCGTGCAAGACCTGCAGGTGTTCCCCTGTCATGACCTCTTCTCCGTGCTGGGTGGTAAAGCTGGATCGCCCCGGCTGTTCCGCGCACCTGTGCTGCCGGCCCGCCGCGGCACTTACATGGATTCCGCCAGCATACGCCGATAATCCGCGGCGCTGGCCTCTTTCGGGTTGGTCTTGTGGCAATGGTCGACCAGTGCACCGGCGATCACCTTGTCGAACATGTCTTCGGTGACGCCCATCTGGCGCAGGCCGGTGGGCAGCCCGAGGCGCGCGGTCATGTCGTGCACGGCCTGGGCCAGGTCGGCGCCCTGGGGCAGGCCCATGGCGTGGCGCAGGCGGGCGTAGCGGTTGTCGCGTACCACGCTGGGCGCGTCGGCGTTGAAGCGCAGCACCGCCGGCATCACCACGGCGTTCAGGGTGCCGTGGTGCAGGCCGGTCCTGCCGTCCACCTTGAGGCCGCCGAGCGGGTGCGACAGCGAGTGCACGCAGCCCAGTCCCTTCTGGAAGGCCATGGCGCCCTGCATGGAGGCGCTCATCATGTTCAGGCGCGCGTCACGGTCCTGGCCGTCGCGGGTGGCGCGTTCGATATGCTTCCAGCCGCGCTCCAGGCCGTCCAGGGCGATGCCGTCAGCGGGCGGGTTGAAGGCAGGCGCCAGGAAGGTTTCCACGCAATGCGCGATGGCGTCCATGCCGGTGGCGGCGGTCAGGCCAGCCGGCAGGCCGAGCGTGAGGCCCGGGTCGCAGATGGCGGATTTGGGCAGCAGGTGCCAGGAGTGGAAGCCGAGCTTGCGGCCGTCTTCCAGGATGATGATGGCGCCGCGCGCCACCTCGCTGCCCGTGCCCGAGGTGGTCGGCACGGCGATCAGCGGCGCGGCACGTTCGGTGATCCTGGCGCTGCCGCCTTCAATGGTGGCGTAGGTGGTCAGCTCGCCGGGATGGGTGGCGAGGATGGCGATGCCCTTGGCCAGGTCGATGGAGGAGCCGCCGCCGACCGCGATCAGCCCGTCGCAGCCGCTATCGCGGTACTGCGCCGCGGCCTTCTTGACCATGGCTTCGGTCGGGTTGGAGGGGGTTTCGTCGAAGATCTCGTGCGCMAGGCCGCCCAGGGCCACGACGGCCTGCTGGGCCACGCCGGCGGCAACCACGCCTTTGTCGGTGACGACCAGCGGGCGCCGGATGCCGATGCGATCGCACTCTGCCTTGAGCTGGCTGATGGTGCCGAAATCCAGGTGGATGTGGGTCAGGTAATAAATGAAGGCCATCTATGTTGTCTCCGTCGATGAGGGTTTTCTATTTCTTCTGACTTCTGGCTTTTCTGACGATGGTCGATGATCGCGCAAAACCTGCCGCCCTGACCAGCCCCAGGGAAATTTCATATGCTTTGCTGCAGAAACATCTGGAATCATACTAAAATCGAACGATCGTTCACAATTCGAACGCCAGCGGCGCTGACGCCACTGGGGATTCGGCTGCTGCCGAAGGTTCGTTGCTACTGATTCCGAGTGTCCATGTCCGCTGTCCCGCCTGATTCCACCGCTGCGCCTGCCCAGCCTGTGCCTGCCATGCCCGGCATGCCGCCGGTGCCGCTGGACCCGCAGGTGGCGGCGTTGCTGGAGCTGATCGGGCGCGTGAAGCGTCCGTCCATCCACGAACTGGACCCGGCCGACGCCAAGACCGCGTACGAGAAGAGCGCGCCCATCATGGATATCGCGCCGCAGGCCGTGCACAGCGTGGAGAACCTGACGGTAGCCGCGCGCGATGGCTACGACATCCCRGTGCGGCTGTATGCGCCGCGAGAGGCCAGCTGGGCCGAGCCGTTGCCCTTGCTGGTGTACTTCCATGGTGGCGGCTTCACGGTGGGCAGCATCAACTCGCACGATCCCCTGAGCCGGCTGCTGTGCATGCAGGCGGATTGCATGGTGCTGTCGGTGGACTACCGGCTCGGCCCGCAGTGGAAGTTTCCCCATGCGGCGAACGACGCGTTCGATGTCATGGCGTGGGTGTTCGCCGAGGCCGCGCGCCTGGGCGCCGATGCCAGCCGTATCGCCCTGGGCGGCGACAGCGCGGGCGGCACCCTGGCCAGCGCCTGCGCCGTGCACGCGCGCGATCTGGGCCTGGAGCCTGTCCTGCAGATGCTGATCTATCCCGGCACTTGCGCCCGTCAGGACACGCCTTCGCATCGCGCGCTGGCCGAGGGCTATCTGCTGACCGCGCCGATGATCCAATGGTTTTTCTCGCAATACCTGGACAGCGAAACCAGCCGCGACGACTGGCGTTTTGCCCCGCTCGACGGTGGTGGCACGGGTGCTGACGTGCGCGGTTGCTGCCCGGCCTGGATCGCCGTGGCGGGCTACGACCCGCTGCACGATGAAGGCGTGGCCTATGCGGCCAAGCTGCGCGCCGCGGGCGTGCCGGCGCAATTGGCCGACTACCAGGGCATGATCCACGATTTTTTCAAGCTGGGACGCTTTGTCCCGGCGGTGGCCGGCGCCCATGGCGACGCGGTCGCCGCCTTGCGCGCTGCCTTCGACGGCTGAGCGGGACTTGCTGGCAGGAGCCTGCAGCCAGATCGAAGCGGTCGCAGAACCCCCGGTTTCATTGGCTTTACGTGTAGTGCATTACTTGTAGCAGTAGCATTAGCAATAGGAGACACAGACTCATGCAACGCCGCCATTTCCTCGCCCATGCGGGCGCGCTCGCCGCCACCGCGGCTACCCTGGGGCTGGCCAGCGCGCCGGCCCTGGCGCAGGCGGACAATTTCCCGCAACGGCCGATTCGCCTGATCATCGGCTATACCGCGGGCGGTTCCACCGACCTGCCGTTCCGCGTGCTGGCGGAAAACGCTTCCAAGATCCTCGGCCAGCCGGTGATCATCGAGAACAAGCCCGGCGCCGGCGGGGTATTGCCCGCCCAGTTGATGCAATCGACCCAGCCCGACGGCTACACGCTGGCGCAGGTAGCCATGCCGGTCTACCGCCTGCCGTACACCACCAAGATCAACTGGGATCCGGTCAAGGACTTGTCGTACGTGATCAACCTGGCCGGCTACTCGTTCGGCCTGGTTGTGCCGGTGGATTCGCCGATCAAGACCATGCAGGACTACATCGCCTACGCCAAGGCCAACCCGGGCCGCCTGACTTACGGCTCGCCGGGCTCGATGACCACGCTGCACCTGACCATGGAAGAGCTGGCCATGAAGCAGAACGTGCAGTTCTCGCATATTCCGTACAAGGGCAACTCGGAATCGATGCAGGCCCTGCTGGGCGGGCACGTGATGTCGGTGGCGGACACCCCGGCCTGGGCACCGTACGTGGAGTCCGGCAAGCTGCGCCTGCTGTCGACCTGGGGCGAGAAGCGCTCGGCGCGCTTCCCCAATGTGCCGACGTTGAAGGAACTGGGCCTGGGCATCGTGCAGACCTCGCCGTTCGGCGTGGTGGCACCCAAGGGCACCGATCCGAAGATCGTCAAGAAGCTGCACGACGGCTTCAAGAAGGCCATGGAAATGCAGAACTACCGCGATGCGCTGGCCAAGTTCGACATGGAGCCGTTCTACATGAGCAGCGAGCAATATGCGCACTTCGCCGCCGATACGGTCAAGAAAGAGAAGGCCATTATCGACAAGCTAGGGCTGAACAAGCCGCAATAAGCGTGGCTTAGCCGCTTTATGCCGGCGCCGCCCTGTCCGGGGCCGGCGCCGTTTTCATATCGGGCCGATATCTGGCCGGCAACCAAGGGGAACGCCGACATGGCGAAGGAAGATTTCCGTCACAGCATGCCGCTGCGCGTGCGTTGGGCCGAGGTGGATCCGCAGTCGATCGTGTTCAATGCGCACTACCTGACCTACTGCGATATCTGCGTGACGGAGTACTGGCGCGCGGTGGGGATCCGGTATCCGGAGGATGTGCTGCACGCGCACGGCGTGGATATCTTCGTCGTGAAATCCACGCTGGAGTATCACGCGTCCGCGCGCTTTGACGACATGCTGGAGATCCGGGGGCGGATTGCGCGCCTGGGCCGCTCCAGCATGCTGTTCCGCGTCGAGATGTACCGTGGCGACGAGCACCTGGTCACGGGCGAAATCGTCTATGTCTGCGCGGATCCCACCACGCAGAAGTCGGCGCCGATTCCGGGGCCGGTGCGGGAAACGATCACGGCATATGAAGTGGTGAAGCCGGACGCTTGACCTGTCCGGCTTCCGTCGTTCCAGGTGCGGCGGCGTTGGCCCGCGTGCAAGCCAGCGCCGCCAAGACGCGCCTGCGGGTTMAACGTGCCGCTATGCCCGCATCCTCGATATAAGCCCGGATCACCGCATCGAAATCCTCGTCGCCCTGGAACCCCAGCGCCAGCGCGCGCTCCGTATTCCATGCGGCAGGCCAGGTGCCGACGATATTCTCGATGCGCGCCTCGCGCTCCCAGCTCACGCGATCCGCCACGGCGTCGCCGGCCACGCGCCGCAACGCCGCCACCATCTCCCTGGGCGTGACCGACAAGCCGGGCAGGTTCACCGTCCGGCGTTCGCCAAACTTCGCGCCATCGATCTCCATGCCCCGCACCAGCGCGGCAATCGCCCCGCGCGGGGACAGCAGCCACAGCGGCGTTTCCGGCGAGACCGGGCAATTGGCGGCAACGCCTGCCAGTGGCTCGCGGATGATGCCGCTGGCAAACGACGAAGCCGCGGCATTGGGCTTGCCCGGCCGCACGCTGATGGTCGGCAGGCGCAGCACGCGGCCGTCGACAAAGCCGCGGCGGCTGTAGTCCGACAGCAGCAGCTCGCCGATGGCCTTCTGCGCGCCGTAGGAGGATTGCGGATTGAGCGCGGTATCGTCCTGCACCACAGCGGGCAGGGTGCCGCCGTACACCGCCACCGAACTGGTGAACACCACGCGTGGCCGGCTGCCATGTTTCACGTGAAGCGCCCGGCAGGTTTCCAGCAACGCGCGCGCGGCATCCAGGTTCACGCGCATGCCCAGGTCAAAATCCGCCTCGGCCTGGCCGCTGACCACCGCCGCCAGGTGGAACACCGCGCCGGTATGTGCATCGATGGCCTGCGCCAGCACGGCGGGGTCGGACAAGTCGCCGGTGACCACACGCACGCGCGCGTCGTTCAGCGGGGGCGGCGCTACCACGTCGAGCAGCGTCAGGCCCGCGATGGCGACGGGCTTGCCGTCGATGTCCAGGGTGCCGCGCTGTAGCAGCTGGCGGGCCAGTTGCAGGCCGAGAAAGCCGGCCCCGCCTCATAGCCGAGGCCATCGATCACGTCGAACAGGTAGGGGTAGTTCAGCTCGCCCAGGTCCGGCTCGTGGCGCTCGGGCACGCCGGCAATCTGGATGTGGCCGATGCCGGCAAAGTCGCGTTTGAGYTTGACGGCAAGGTCGCCTTCCACGATCTGGCAGTGGTAGCAGTCGAACTGCACTTTCAGGTTGGCCGCGCCCACTTCCTTGCAGATGGCCTGGCCGTCGTCCTGGCGGTTGAGGAAGTAGCCCGGCATGTCGCGTCCGTTGATGGGCTCGATCAGGACCGTGATGCCCTGTGCCGCGGCGGCCTGCGCGGCATGCGCCAGGTTTTCCAGGTAGCAGGCGCGATGACGCCCGTGGTCCGCGCCGGCCGGCACCAGGCCGGCCATCACGTGGATCTTGTCATTGCCAATCACGGCGGCGTACTCCAGCGCGCGGCCGAAGGCGTCGMGAAATTCGGCCTGGCGCCCGGGCAGGGCGGCCATGCCGCGCTCGCCGGCGTGCCAGTCGCCGGGCGGCGCGTTGAACAGCGCTTGCGCCAGGCCGTTGGCGTCGAGCCGCGCGCGGATCTCCGCGGCGGTGTGTTCGTACGGGAAGAGATACTCTACGGCCCTGAAACCGTCAGCCGCTGCGGCGGCGAAGCGATCCAGGAAGGCGTGCTCGGTGTACATCATCGACAGGTTGGCGGCAAAACGCGGCATGCGGTGCTCCAGGAGAAGTGCGTGGTTCTTGAGTTCTTGTGTTCTTGAGTTCTTGTGTTTTTGGCCTAGCGGTTGACCAGCTTGGCCGGGGTGAGCCAGACCAGCCCGGCGCCGAGCACCAGCATGGCCGACAGCACATACATGCTCGACTGCGTGCTGTGGGTGAGGTCGGTCAGGTAGCCCACCATGTACGGTGCCACAAAGCCCGCCAGGTTGCCCACCGAATTCACCACCGCAATGCCCGAGGCAGCAGCCAGCCCCGACAGGAAGGCGGTGGGCAGCGACCAGAACAGCGGGGCGCAGGTCAGCACGCCGGCGGCGGCGAGCGACAGCGCGGCGATGGCCACCACGGTATTGTGGGTAAACGAAGCGGCAATGGCAAAGCCCACCG
>NZ_JBFTSF010000295.1:0-7178 GCF_056399905.1 Cupriavidus sp. 01L46 | reverse complement strand
GACAGCGGGCGATCATTGGACGATCCAGACCGCCCTGCAGCGCGTGGAAGCCGCCGGCTACATCGATCCGTGGGCGGAGTACGCCGATACTAGAAAGGTGCAACAAATTGGTGCGGCCATCCGCAAGCTGGCTGGCTAGTCGATTGGAGGATTTGTCATGGCAACCCTTGAGGCGTTTCCTGCTGCGGAGCGCGAAGCCTTTACCAATGCCTGTCGTCGGCACGGGTTCATCGCCGCCGACTTTAGCGTCTGCGACATGGCCGGGGAACAGGATCGCCTGGTCAGCGTGCTGAGGCCAGAGACAGGTGTAATGATGCAGTATGCGGCAGGGTCTCGTGATTCTTGGTCGACCAAATTCGAGCACGACCTAGCCATCCGGGTCTTCGGAGACGCCCCCGAGTAAAACCTCGACAGACGCTCGCTCAATAAGCAGTCATTAAGGCACTTTCAAGTCCGGAAAAGAAATTCGTGACCACTGTATATATATACAGTAAACTCGGTTGCATGGACTCAACCAACAGCCATGCCGACGCCCAATCMAGAATCCATCCATCCCGCCCTCTGGCGAGCCTCCCAGCTTGCCAGGGCGAACGGTCGCCTCGACAGGTTTGACGGTCGTCGCAAAGGAAGTACGCGTTCGAATGCCGCCAACAGTCCCCGGAAGGCTTCCGACTCCTGCCATCGAGGCATCTCGAAGCGCGCAAAGCGACTGCTCATTTGGGAATCGGTTTGAAGTGCTATCTCAGCATCGTGCGTCCCCACAAGGACAATCGTCATCTGGAGATCGTTGGCCAGAAACTTGAGCAGGTTCAGGGAGGCGCGCTGCTCGCGATAATTTCCCGACAAGAGGTGATGAACTTCATCGACAACCAGCATGCGCGGCGAAACTTTCCAAAGCAACTCGCGACTCAGATGCTCAAGCACGTTTAGCCTCGCTGATGCGTTGAACGGCGCTCCAAGCTCGAACAGCAGCGATGTGTAGAAGCGGTTCTGGTCGGGCGTGGGTGGCATCTGCATAGACACCACCTTCCGGCGCTCCACGCCCGCAATTTCGTCGTATTCCGGAGGAAGGCGCCGTTCAAATTTCGCGATAACCTGGGTCTTTCCGATGTTCGATTCGCCGTACAGCAGCACGCACGGCATACGCTGCCGTGGAGGGATCTTCACCAATCGGTCCAAGAGCTCGAACGCCTGTGTTGCGCGGGGATAGTCAATCCATCTATCGCGGGCCAGGGCAAGAATACGAACATTGTCGTCGCTCTTTGCTAAAGAACGGACCTCCGGCAGAAGGTGTGTCAAGGAAGCACTCATCGCCAGTTCACAGTTGCTCTACGTGATAAATTGGAGGCGGCTTGCTGTAGTCGACATCCGGCGTTGCCGACGACGCCTCGAGGGATTTCGCCTGCTGACTGGCCTGCCTGCTCGCCGGGAAAGGCGAGGTCTCCCCTGCTCTTCCTCGTCTGTCTGCAGATCGCCGCTTCGCTGTTGCCCCCTCTATGATGCTGCGTTGCGCAGCGATCGCGTTGAATATCGCAGACTCCGTGACGTGGGATTTTCCCTGCGATCGGAGATGCTTGAGTACCGCCTTTTGCTCCCACAGGGAGATTCGGCCACGACGTAAATCGGCAAAGCTTGCCTCAACGTATTCCTTGCCATCGGCACTGACGAAGATTCTCGATAGGTCCTCTGGATGGTATCGCACCACGACGCGACGGTTAGCCGCCCGCCAGGCGGTGAAGATCGGATGCCAATAGTGCAGATAGAACAGCGTCAAGCCATCAGACTGGATGGTGCGTCGGCTCATTGGCAGGAACTGAATGAGGAAGCGAAGTTCTTCAGCCGCTGAGTCGGGAAGAAGCCGCGGCTTCGGTGCTTCAGACAACGTCGACCACGCGGAGTATGGCGTCGCGCCGCCTAAACCTCGATGGGCACTGTGATGGTAGGTCTGTCCGATTTCATACATCAGCCATTGCTCGAACTCCGGAAGGGTTAATGCGGCTTCCGCTTCCGGCTTGTGAGCCTTTCATCCTTTCGTCGACGATCCGGTCGAGCCTGGCAGACTGTGCACCTTCTCCATCATGGTACGGTTCAGTCTTTCTATATGGCCCCCGAAATAGGGTCGGCCAGGCGGGCGATACATCAGCTCGATGCCGTATTGATTGCAGCCCGCTCGCAGTGCCTTACTTTTGAACTCGGCAGCGTTGTCGAGATGCAATACCTTCGGCACGCCATGCGTCGGCCAATCTACAGCAACGTCCCGGCTCGCCAACCAGGGCGCCTTGGGCAGGACCATCCGCGTGAGAAGTAGAGCGACAGTCGCCGCGTTAGGGCGGTCGAAACCGACATATATGGCCACGACTGATCGTGTCGCGACGTCGATTGCCAGCGTCAGCCACGGTCTGCCAAGCGTGTGGCGAAACACCTCATCGACCAGCATGATGTCGGCAAGTGTGTGATCGATCTGCACAATATCCAACGGATGCTGTGCGACAAGATGGCCCGGCGCTGCGCCTGAAAGCTTCATGCATTCTTTGTCACGGTAGTCGGCCCACCGGCGGGAGATTGTTGGCCTGGAAGGTGGTGTGGCGCCTGCAACGGCGCACCGCATGCGGACCTCTCGGCAAATCTCATGAAGGGGATGGGCGAGATGCTTCTGCCGCGGAAGCCAATCGGATAGGACGTCCTGAACGATTGCCTCCACTTCATTCGACAGCATGTATTGCCCTTGACGTGGACCTGACGGAGACGGCAGCAATGACGCTGTCACCGGGTCTTCTAGAAAGCGTCTGCGCAACCGGTACACTGAAGAAGAGTGCAAGCCGTGAAGTGTAGTAAAGATGCGACTTTTGCGTAGTAAAGTTGCATCTTTACTACACTTCACGGCCGGCCAAGACGCGTCGCGCACCGCCGAAGGCTTCGGCCCGCCCAGCGAAGCCCGTCAATGAGCCCGCTAAGCCCGTCGATCCGGTGCTGCAGGCCATCGYGAAGCTGCAAAAKCGYTTCCCGCAAACCTTTCCGAAGAATCCTGCGCCCAAGGTACCGCTCAAGATCGGCATCTTCGAGGATCTCCTCCCCCACGTGGAGGAACTTGCCCTGACGGAGCCGGTATTGCGCGACGCGATTCGGACCTGGTGCCGCGGCACTCGCTACTGGACCTGCATGGTGGAAGGTGCCCCGCGCGTGGATCTGGCGGGGCAGGAGGCGGGACACGCTTCAAAAGTCGATGCGGACCGCGCGCAGCAACTGCAAGCCCGTCGTGCAGCGCGAGCGCAATCTCGACCCGTGACCGCCCCGAAGCCCAACTGATCCGTGATGGGGATGTCGCGCCGGCAGCGCGGCKTCGTGCGCCGACGAAACGCGACCTCGCATCATGCCTGCGTCGGCACGATGATGAACGCTCGCGGCGCGCCGCGTTCGGCGCAAGGCAGTCGCTGTTGAGCGATCACTTCCGCTAACGGCGCCCGCTAATTGCCAATGTGGGTGCGAGAAAGCTATTTCACTCGAAAATGCTCGATGCTCTGCCCGGCATTCACCGCCCTCTGCAGCCAATCTGGCAGCTCGCCTTTACCGTCCCAAACACGACCATCCGCACTCCGGTAGCGCACTGCTTGCGGTTTGGCAGCATCCTCAAAACAACCAGCATGCATAAGGTCATCGAAGGAAATGCTGTTTCGGACCATCTGCATTCGGACCCACAAGATCGCGGCTTGTTTGTCGGCAGAGTCTCTGCTGCCAGATACAAATAGACGGCCCGCTTCCAGCGGCTCCGAGTTTGTGCCCCGACTTGAACGCCGGAATGCCTCGTGAGGTACTGATTGGATTGCTCTCATGAAATCAAATGACGGCGGACTCTGTCCGCAAGAGAACACGGGTAAGAGCTGCCTCCTGCAGTCCAGGGGAGTTCAAGACAATAGGCCAAACGCAAGTTGAAGAAAACTTCCAACAGCTGCCTTTAAAGCTAAAGCTCGCGCTAATGACCACCACGCCCGTCCCGCTGCATAGCCTTGAGAAAAACATGGCCATTAATTGTAATCAGAGCACGATGGTGTCCCGGTGAGACTCGATCCCGCGTTGCGAGGTCCCGCTCGAGCAAGGCATTAAAATCGGCGGAATCAAGTTCGACTGGAGGTGACCCGCTTTTTCGGACAGTGCCTATCTTGGGTAAACAGGGGGTGCACCATGCCGAAAACGCGCCCACCGTACAGCACTGTCTTCCGTCAACAAGTGGTTGACTTGGTCCATGCCGGTCGCAGCCCCGAAGATCTGGCCAAAGAGTTCGAACCCACGGCTCAGACCATTTACAACTGGGTTGCACAGGCCGAGCGTGACGCAGGCACACGTCATGACGGCCTAGATGTACCCAAGGTAGTCGGCAAACGGGCCGACGTACTGGTTAGTGGTTCTCGGCCCAGCGTGCGAGGTGGGCGCGGCTGAGCTTGCCTTGCGCCCAGGCCTGGCTGAACGACGACAAGTTGGCAYTTTTGCCCCGCACGAGTTCCTCGAGGGCGGTCCGGAAGCTGTCTTTGTCGAGCAAATGGGTCACGGTTGTCTCTCCTTGGGTAGCGGCTCCGGCACACGTTACGGCGAATTCCGGGGCGTGCTTCACATCATAGTTACTGATGATTTAATCCTCATTTCTCATAGCCCCCGCATCACTGACATCACGCTGCCCGCACGCGAGCGCATCCACGTCGTCAGTGAGGGCGACCCGGCTGCGCCGGCAGTCTTCCTCAGCCATTCGATCCTGTCCAGCCATGCCATGTGGGACACCCAGGCGGCCCTGCTCGCCAGCCGGGGCTGGCAGGTCGCGTTCATGCCGGCCGGCGAGGCCTCGATTGTCGAGTCGCCGTGGCCCCGGATGTCGGCACGAACGATTCCACCGGCGCTCGTCTGCCATCTCCGATGGCCCGCTTCATCGGCTCGTGCGACCACCTTGCCATCAGAAAGCAGGTAAGCTGCAGCCCAGTGGATTTACATCCCGCCCGATGACGTCCGCTGCCGCGGGCTGTAGGTTCAACTGTCGACTGGAAGGAATTCGCGCAACGTCGCTTCACTACTCTTTACGAGAGGCGAGTGTCCATACGAAGGCAAGGACCAAGCCTGAACTCGCCGGGCGGCCGGCTTGGCGAGCTGATCATCGATGCAACCCCTGCGCTTTCGACGGCCTCTGCTGTTCCTGCGTGTAGTCGATCGTCACGAATGGCCCACCTTGGAAGTGTTGCGCGATCGGGTCCAGCGGGGTGGGCTGCGCTAGGATCTCGCTCGCCCAGTCCTCGGCATTCTGCGTTGGCGCATAGCCGATGGCATTGCCTTCTTTGAGGTCGTAATAGGCACGGGTGTTGGCGGAGATGCCCCATACCGCCGCATACCCGACGTCGTTGGCCTGGATCGAGCGCATCACGAGTTGCACTAGGTCTTCGGTGCCCATCCATGTGCTTAGCTGTCGGAAATTTTCCGGGGGGCGCCCCATCGTCGTGCCGATGCGCAGAGAGATGCCTTCGATGCCATGCTTGTCCCAGTACATGCGGGCCATCGCTTCGCCCCACACTTTCGACAGGCCGTAGAGACCGTCGGGCCGGACCTCGGCGTTGAGCCCCAGCCGGGCGTCTATCGCATGCATGCCGAAGGCGTGGTTCGAACTGGCGAAAACGATGCGTCGCACCTTGTGGCGCCTCGCCCCCTCGTATACCTGATGCAGCGCGACAAGATTGTTTTCGATGATCTCCTGAAGCGAACGCTCAAGGCTGGTACCGGCCATGTGCACGAGCACGTCAACGCCCGCGAGCATGCGGTCGACCACGGCCGGATCCCTCAGGTCCCCGTGCATCACTTCTTCACCATCGTGCAGCGGCGTCAGCGGCTCCATGCCCCCCGCCGAGCGCAAATCAATTCCACGCCTTTGAAGTTCAACCCGCAGGATGCGGCCAACATTACCACTCGCTCCACTCAATGCCACTTTCATGACCTTCCTTCTCCCTTTCGCTATTGCATTACACACATCAGCCGCGATACAACGCGACCGGCACGCCGGGCACGTCCACTTCAATCCGGAAGACCCCGCCGGCGAAGGGCTCTTGATCCAGCTGGGCCTYGGTCAAACCCTCACGCAGCGAGGTTACGAACAGCGTTTTCAGTTCGGGCCCGCCAAAACATGGCATGGTCGGATGCGTGACAGGCAGTTCGATGTGCGAGAGCAGTTCGCCGCGCGGACTGAAGCGGTTGATGCGGCCAGCTGAAACACCGCAACTCCAGTAGCAGCCTTCGGCGTCTGTCGCACCGCCGTCGGGCCTGCCCCACTCGGATCGAACCTCGACGAACAACTCTTTCGCGCCGATGGTGCCTGTAGCCGGATCGTGCGCATAGCGCCAGATCACCCCGCCGCGTGAATCGGAGTGGTAAAGCACTCGACCATCGGGGCTCCAGGCCAGGCCATTGGAGACCTTGAGACCACCAGCCATACGTTCGCATCGGTAGTCGGCGCCCAGCCGGTACAGCGCTGCAACTGCCTCCTTCTGCGGCCGGTCGTCCATCGTCCCCGCCCAGAAACTACCGTCGGGCGCAACCTTCCCATCGTTTAGGCGATTCGTTGGACGATCGGCTTCAGGATGTACGACGAACGTTGGTGCCGCGCCCTCAGTGGCGGGGTCGAACAAATGAAAGCCCGTGCGCATGGCCAGCACTAGCCCCCCGGACTGCCGCAGACCGATGCTGCCCACAGCGGCCGGCATCGGCCACTCACGCCATTCGCCACTTGCCGGGTGCCAGCGGTAGACGGCCGGCTTCACGATGTCGACCCAATAAAGCGCCTGCTCACTCGCCGACCAGACTGGGGATTCACCCACCGTATTCCTGGCGTCCACTGCGCAGTGCACGGCCAATTCCAATTTGCTTGCCATGAAAGATCCCTCTGATGCGCTTCAATTGCGCATCCTGAAAGCACTAGAAAGCGTGCGTCATGCCCACGCCGTATCGCGTAACCTTCGAGGTGGCTTTGCCATCCGCACGATCGACCACAATCCTACGAAACGCCGTGTAGAGCCGAGTCCGCTTCGACAGATCATAGGTAGCCATCAAGCTCAGGCCATCGGCATCGACAACCGTCAGTCCGGCAGCGTTCTTTGTGTTCGCCTTGGCATAGCCCACTGCCACCGTTGCCGCGCCGAATGGCACATTAAAAC
>NZ_JBFTSF010000294.1:0-7316 GCF_056399905.1 Cupriavidus sp. 01L46 | reverse complement strand
TCCCGTTTCTCTATAACGCTGCTACCGCGGGCAAGCTCGATCGCTATTACGGCTATGGCTCGATCGGTATTCGCTTTTCGGGATTTTAAAGCGGGGATTTAAAGCGGGGATTTTAAGGCGGGGATCGGGGCAATACGGGCTTGGGCGGGAGGCTGCACCTGGATCCAGGTGCGGAGAAACCGTGGCAGAAAAAAAAGGGTGTAGGCGCAGGGTGCTCCTACACCCCTTGAACGGTTCAGCAAGGGGTCAGTCTTGCTGAGTCGAATTGTCTTACGGCTTGTATTGCGTCAGTACCCTGCCTTGGTGGGTGGTCCTCCTTCGGAGGGGAACCTGCGTGGTCCGCGGCCATGCGGGCACTGGAAGAATAGGGCTGTGTCTGCATATGCGCCTGCTTATGTGTTGCATATGTGCAGATTGGCCGTGGCGTGGGGCGCTCCTTTGGGTTTGCCGTCATTTCAGATGCCTTCCAGGAGCTTAGATTGCATTACGCGTTTTTCAGTGGCACGGCGTCTCCCTGCACATGGGTCCCGCATCCGGACGGGGCCAGTGCCGGCACCGGCAGTGGCTACCCCGATCCGGCGGCCGCGCGCTTGGCGCGGCTGCGCCAGAGGATGGCGTGGCCTTCAGGCGGGCCGGAGGGCGTGGATGCCACCGAGCGCGGCCTGGATCACGAGGAGCTGCTCTCGCTTACCCGGGGGGACCTGATCGGTGCGATCGAGTTCGGGCATATCTACCCGGTGTTCCAGCCGCAGATCAGCGCGCAGCACGGCGGCATCGTCGGGCTGGAGGTGCTGGCGCGCTGGTCTGACAAGGGGCGGCACCATGCCCCGGACAAGTTTGTCGGCAGCATCACCAGCCATGGCGTGGAGACACTGCTGCTGGATCATTTCCTTGGCGCATGCAGCCGGGTGCGCACGCGGTTTCCGCAATACACAGGGCGGTTCTCGCTGAACGTCAACCCGAGGACGGCGGCGGCGGCCGGCTTCGTCCAGGGATTCGTGCGCGCAAGCATTTCCCATGGGCTGGATATTGCCCGCCTCGTGCTGGAGCTGACCGAGCAGACCCGCGTTTCCCAYGGCAGCGAGGCGCGCTTGCTGGAAAACCTCAGCGCGCTTTCCGCCCGCGGCATGGTGATCTCCCAGGACGATTTCGGCTCGGGCTATGCCTCGCTGCAAGCCCTTGGCCTGCTGCCGTTCAAGCAGGTCAAGGTGGACAAGATCCTGCTGCACCGCGCACGCCATGCCGAGCGCGCCCGGCGGCTGTTCGTCTCCTCGATGGCGCTGGCGCGCTCGCTGGAGCTGCAGACGGTGGCCGAAGGCGTGGAGAGCCCGGACGACGTGGTGCTGGCACGGTCGCTCGGCGCGGATTTGCTGCAGGGGTATGCCATTTCTCCCCCGATGCCCTTCGAGCGGCTCCAGCTTTAGGCCATGCCACGCCCGGCGGGTGTGGTTTGCGCCGCCTTGCCCAAGGGCGCCGCCGCTGGCTATCCCTTGGCCGGGATGAGGTTAGCCTGCCCCGATCTGCCCCGGCCTGCGTTTGACTACCGTTATATACATCGATATATTTCGGTCATCGGGCTTTCGCGAGCGGCCAGGATGCCGCCGTCTGGCAGGGCATTTCCCCCTCTTTTTTGGTTCTTCGGACTTTCATGTGGGTACTGCACGCGGATGCAAGTGGCGGGAAGCAACGCGCGGGTTTGCTCCCCTCTCCCACTTGTGGGAGAGGGGAGCCACGGCAGCGCTGGATTTCGCCCAGCGATGCATCGACCCACACGAAAGCCGGATGAACCTCTTTTTTTGCCGGCCCAGCTCCACAAGGCATTGCCCGTGAACCAGTCGTTGCTGATCCTAGATGCGTTTTCGCTCTCTCCCGGCGAGCCGGCTTGCCGTGCCCTGGCGGGCGTGCTGGAGAGCGCCAACGCTGCCAGGCTGCCCAGGTTCGCGCAGTGGCTCGGGCTTGCCGAGCCCGAGTTCTGGCAGATGCTGGATCACTGCTTTCCTGGTGCCAGGGCGGCGGGGTGGGCGCCGGAGTCGGCGCCGGTCGACGCCGCCGCACTGCCTTGTGAGTTTCCCGACCTGGTGCAGATGCTGATCGCATCGGGCGATCCCGCTCGCCCCGATTGCCCCGCTCGCCCCGCTCGCCCCGAAATGCGCTGGGCCGCCCACGCGCTGGCCAGCGGCTGCTTTGGCGGCTCCCATCTCTGGCATGACATGGGCCTGTCGGGCCGGCATGACGTCTCCCGCTTGCTGCAGGCGTATTTCCCCTCGCTCTACGCGGCCAACACCACGGACATGAAGTGGAAGAAGTTCTTCTACCACGCGCTATGCCGGCAGATGGACCTGCACCCGTGCCCCGAACCGGCCTGCGCCGGATGCGACAACTACGCTAGCTRCCACGGCACCGAGTCGGTGATCAGCTGGCGCTAGGCAGCCACGCGCCAGCGGCCTGGCTGGCGTAGAATCCGTCGCTTGAAAATCGCCATAAACAGCAAAATCGCTGATTGTGGGCGAATTCAATCCAATATGAGTGGCAATGGTGGCAATGGTGACAATGGTGGCAATGGTGGCAAAGGCCAGAACAACCCCTATCCTGCGCAGCGTCATCCTGCTGGCGGCATTGGCGCTGCCCGGCATCTCCCAGGCCCGCGAATACCGCGGCCCCGGAACGGTCGGCGAAGGCCCATACCGGCATCGGTTCGTGCTGCGCGATGCGCTCACCGGAGCGCCAATGCCGGAAGCGCGCTATCGGCTGGCCTTGCCTGAGCACCAGATCGCCGGCATACCGGTTGGCCCGGGGGACAAGGCCAGCGTGGTCTTCGGCGTGACCGACCGGCAAGGCCGTACCGTGTCGGTGCGCCTGCCCGGGCGCCATGCGCAGTCGCAATGGATTCTCGACGCCATCGTGGGGGAGGGTGATTTTGGCCGGGTATTCTCCACAACGGGTGGCGCCGATGGCGCGCCGGTGCCGAAGATGACGTATGTGCTGGACGTCGAGGGCAGCTATCTGTTCTGCGGCATGACGAACAGCCGCGGTGGCACGCACTTTGCGCAGAGCCGCCAGGTGCGCACGCTAACTATGACGGTGGGCGGTACGGATCTGGGCGCAGCGGATTTCGCCTGGTGCAAGCGGGAGGCGGAGGTGATCGGCGCGCTGCCGGCCGATGTTGCGCCGGCGCTGGTGTTCCGGCAGATGCTCGGCCTCTATGAAGCCGGCAAGGCGGGGCTCGATCCGGATTTCCAGGCGCGTATCCGGAGAAAGCTCCGGGACCTGGCACTGGCGAGCGGGGATAGCCAGCAACTGGTGATCGCGCGCAGCCTTGCGCCGGTGCCTGCGGAGCCGCGCTCGGCGCGGCCCGGGCAATGAACGCGTCCGAGGCTTGAGCGGGAAGGAGGCCGGCTTCTTGTGTCCCCGGCCTCCGGCTGCTTAGATCCGGTTGGGGAAGATGGTGCCGTCCGTGCAGATCATGTACGTCAGGCCGTTGGGCGTGACGGACGAAAGGTTGGGCAACCCGAACGTGGTCCGTCCGTCGCCGCCGAAATTAGTCCCCAGCAGCGAGAACAGCTGCGTGTATTGCGTGACGAGCAGCAGCCGGCCATCGGCCGGCAGGCCTCGCCCGAACATCGCGGCGGTTAGCCACACGCTGYCTAGCGTGCAATCGGAGCCGCTGGCGCCGCCTGCCGCGATTCCGGTGTTTTGTCCCAGCCCCGGGTTGATGGGGCCTGTGGCGCCGGTCGCGCCCGTCGGCCCCGTCACGCCTTGCGCACCGGTGGCGCCAGTAGCTCCAGTCGCGCCGGTAGCGCCCGTGGCGCCATTGTTCCCGTCGACACCTTGCGGGCCCTGCGCGCCGGCTGCCCCCGTAGCTCCGGTGGCCCCCATCGCGCCGGTAGCGCCGGTGGGACCTGCCGCACCCGTTGCGCCGGTCGCGCCCGTTGCCCCTGCCGGGCCTACATCGCCCCTGGCCAGTTCCTGCGCCACCGTGACCAGCGTGGCGTTGTTGGCCTTCAGGCGCACGATCAGCGCCTCGAGCTTGTCGTCATAGGCGTCGCCGGCTTGTGGCTGGAACACCTGGTTGAGCAGGTTCAGCGTGTCCACCGTCACGCCCAGGTTGGCCAGGCGCTGCTTGGTCAAGGTCAGGGCAGTGGGCAGACGGTTGCTTGCCGCGCCGGCCGAGGTGGCGGAGAACGTGTTGAAGAAGGCTTCGGTGTCGGGGTTCTCGGTGGCGCTGGCCACCACCAGCTCGGTGATCGGCGTGATGTTGGTCACGCCCGGGCCGAGGATCAGCGTGTGCAGCACGCCGTTCGGGCCGGTCACGCGCGCCGCGCATGGCAGCACCAGGCCGGCGGTGGTGACCGACCAGGCGCCGGTGGCCGAGGTGGTGACGGAGGCCGTGCCAGCCACGCATTTCAGTGCCACGGTGGCGTTGGCAATGGGTGCGCCGGTGGCGGCAACGCCGGAGATCGAGGCTGCCGGTGCCACCGTTATCGGCGCGCTGCCGGACGATTGCGTGGTATCGCTGCCGCCGCCACCGCATGCGTTCAGCAGCGAGGCCGCGGCCATGGACAGATAGAGAGCCCGCATTTTTGTTTGTATTTTTGTTTGCATCATGATTTCCCTTGATTTCCCATAAACAGTTGTCCGCTTGCACACGTCTCGGCCGATGCCGAGGTGCACTTTTTATATGTAGTTAAATGAAACGAAACGGAATGGAAGCGCCTGCCGGGCGCAGCGGGCCGTATTTTATCGACGGTTGTCCGCGAGACGGCAAAGTCATCTGCGGTTTCGCCGGCAGACTTTGATGTCGTTGCCAAAACCCAACGAAGCCGGCCAAGCGCCGGCAGGGCGCCGGCAGAACGAAGGCGCAATGGCCCGCTACAGCATGGCCGAATGCAGATGGTGCGGATCGTCCAGCGTATCCGCCACGATCTGCAGCGATTCCTCTACCTCGTCGCGCTCGCCCGGTCCGCCCAGGCAGATCCGGATGGCATCCGGGGGATTGCCATCGGTGGAGAACGCCGCGCTCGAGACCACGCCGATGCCGCGCGAGCGCAGATGCAGCGCCAGCTCGGAAGGGCGCCAGCCGCTGTCCGGTGGAACCGGCAGCCAGAGATGGAAGCCTTCGGGGTCGGCATCGTATGGCCGCCCCGCCAGCACGTCGCGGGCCAGGAGCTGGCGGGCCACGCATTCGGCGCGGATGGCCTTGAGCATGTCTTCGGCTGTGCCGTCCTTGATCCATGACGTGGCCAGCAGCGTATTGAACGGGCTTGCCATGACGGTGGTGGCGCGCAGCGTGCCTGCCAGCCGTTGGGTCTGGCGCGCGGTGGGGCCGTGGATAAAGGCAATGCGCAATCCGGCGCCAAAGCATTTCGACAAGCCGGTGACGTAGTAGGTGAGTTCCGGCGCGAGCGTGGCCATGGCATCCGGCGTGCGCTGCGGCAGCATGCCGTAGGCATCGTCCTCGATGATCGGCACGCTGTAGCGCAGGGCGATATCCGCCAGGATTTCGCGCCGTCCCTGGGGCATGGTTTTGGTGCTGGGGTTCTGCAGCGTGGGATTGCAGTACAGCGCGCTTGGCTTTTGCGTCTTGCAGAGTGTTTCGAAGGCCGGGCCGAGGGGGCCTTCCTCATCGCTGGGCAGGGCCTGCAGCTGCACGCCGAGCTGCGTGGCGATGGCCTTGATGCCGGGGTAGGCCAGCGTATCCAGGCAGATCGTCTGCCCGGGCCGGGCCAGCAGCGACACCAGCGCCACCAGGGCGCTGTGCATCCCCGGGCAGATCAGCACGGTATCCGCGCGGCAGGCGGGCACATAGCGTTTGAGCCAGCCCACCGCGACCGCGCGATCCGCCGGCGTGCCGCCGAAATCCTGGTAGCGCAGCAGGTCGTAGGGATCCGTCGTGCTCATCAGGCGCGCTGCCGACTCGCGCAGCCTCACGGTCAGCGCCGGCGGCTCCGGCGGGTTGTTCATGGTCATTTCGGCACCCGTGCCCGCGCGCAGCGGCAGGGCCGGCGTGCGTCCGCGCACAAAGGTGCCGCTGCCGGCCTTGGCGTCGATCAGCCCGCGCTTGCGGGCTTCCGCGTAGGCGCGGGCCACGGTGGTGTAGTTGAGCTGCAGCGCTTCGGCCAGGTCGCGCAGCGCCGGCAGGCGGTCGCGCGCTTGCAAGCGGCCGCTTGCCAGGTCTTCCTCGATCAGGTCGGGGATCATCAGGTAAGCGGGTTTGGTGCTCTCGGCAAGGCGTTTGAGCCAGTGGCTGGCAAGTCCGGGCAAGGGTGGGCTCCTGGTGTTCGAGGTTGTCTGGTGCGGCTTTATCCGAGGCATCAGGCTATCACAATGATCGTTTTTTGCGATTGAAATGATCGCATTTTTGTTTGCGCAATGATGGTGCGATATTGCCGGATTGCACCGCTTCCGGGCGTGTTTCCCGGGTTGGCGCGGTCCACCGCAGTGCATGGCCGCAAAAGGCCCATAGCGGGCCGGTACCGGCTAGCGCACAAGCRTTTCCTGCCCATGCCGCCATCCGGAAAATCAGCGATGCGATCAATGAGCGATTCGCTGCTTGATCGGTCATTGATCGCATGGGTGGGCATGGCAGATGGCATGTCCCATGCTCAAGGTCTGGTGTCGGCCCAGCGCCGATCGATCGACAGATCCACCAACCCTATGGAGTGCAACATGCCCGCAGTGAACAAACCGGCCCACAAGAAAGGCGACTTCCTGGTCGACTACGAAGAGAAGGTATTCGAGGACGTCAAGGCGGAACCGGGCGAGAAGGCGCTGGTTACCTTCCACACCGTGGCCTTCGAAGGCTCGATCGGCTTCGTCAACCTGCTGCAGGCCACGCGCCTGCAACGCAAGGGCTTCGAGACCTCCATCCTGCTGTACGGCCCGGGCGTGACGCTTGGCCTGCAGCGCGGCTTTCCCACGCTGGGCGACGAAGCCTTCGCCGGCCATCTCAACTTCAACAAGCAGATCACCAAGTTCATGGAAGAGGGCGGCAAGGTCTACGCCTGCCGCTTTGCGCTGCAAGCGCTGTATGGCCATGGCGAAGCGTCGCTGATCGAAGGCATCCGCCCGATCAGCCCGCTCGATGTGCTGGACCTGAAGCTGATCCACCGCAAAGAGAACGCGCTGATCCTGGATACCTGGACGGTTTAACGGTTCAACGCACTAACGCTGAAAAGAAAGGGCGGGCATCACCATGTCACAGAAACGCATTGTGCGCGCGGCCGCGGTCCAGATCTCTCCGGACCTCGAGCACGGCGAAGGCACCCTCGGCAAAGTCTGCGAGGCCATCGACCGCGCCGCACGGGAGGGCGTGCAGC
>NZ_JBFTSF010000293.1:0-7319 GCF_056399905.1 Cupriavidus sp. 01L46 | reverse complement strand
GTATGGGCGAGCCGAGAAGCCAAGGAACTCGCTAGGCGTGCCCTCGAAGAAAATCCGGATCTGCAAACCTTCTGCGTGCCGTCAATGGCCAGGCGTGGGAATGTCTTCAAGGCTTGCACGGAAATCTTGCAGGAGGATCAAGGCATTCCCCTGCTCGAGACCGGACTCCAGCAGAGAAATGCCTATGGAGAGTCGCAGATGTTTGGTCTGTCAGTGCATGGACTATCTGGATCTTCCGCTGCAGTCAAAGAAGTAGAGGAACTAGCGAAGGTCGTGTTGAGCAAATTGGGAATTGAGTCGACGCGCAAGCCAGTGAAAGGTAAGGGCAGCATGAACAAGCAACGGGAGGTCGCATAATGGGGAAGAGCAAGCTCGAAATGATGCGTGAACAGGCTAACAAGGCTGTCGCTGCGGCACCGCCGCCAGACCGTTTCGCGCGTGCCCAGGCTCTTGTTGAACGCCAACCGAACGGATTTGCTGAAAAGCAACCCGAGACGGCCGTTGTTATCCCCCCCAATTCGGCTGAGGTATTAAAGCCTAACTTTAAGCATGATGGGGCCGGGGAAGTCGCAGCGAAAGCGGTCGCAACTGTGACCAGAGCGGTGGACGCGCAGGGTGGACCGTACTATGAGGAAGCGGACCTTGGCCTGATTGATGACAACCCATTCAATGCCCGTAGACTCTATCGCCCTGAACGGGTCCACGAGTTGGCTGAGAGCATTCGGGCCGACGGCCAGCTGGTCCCAGGGATCGCAACGATTCGGGACGGCCGCCGTGTCCTCGCCGGTGGGCACTATCGTTTCAAGGCGCTTAAGGTTGCTGGCATTCAGAGTATGCGCTTGCTGGTACACCCAAACTTGAGTGATCAGCAACTCTATCAACTCTCTTACAAAGAGAATGCAGAGCGGGAGGCCCAATCCCCCCTGGATAACGCGTTGGCTTGGAGATCGTTGATTGACCAAGGCGTCTACCCAAACGAGTCGGCGATTGCTGAAGTCACGGGGATGTCACTGCCGAATATCAATAAGACGCTGGCCATCATGAAACTCTCCGAGCCCGTGCTCGAGATAGTGCGGGAGAAGCCGGAGGCGTTTGCCCTTTCCACACTGTATCAACTCACTCTTCTGGAGAAGGTCGCGGGCAGCACCGTAGCCGGTGCCATGGCGACTAAAATTGCTGACGAACAGGCCTTCTGCCGGGACGTAGAAGAGGCCCGCGCACGTTATGAGTCCAAGCCAGCCCGTAAGCAGAAGGAGACGTCCCGCCAGCATCGTCTCATCGATTCCGACGGCAAGCCACTTGGGGTGTTGAAAGATTGGGATTCTGGGAAGGTGTCATTCGAAATCACGCTGCTCGATCCGGCTCAACGGCGTGCGCTTGTCGACGAATTGAAGGAGCGATTCGCACCAGCCCGCCACCCCAAGTGAGTTTCAAGCCGCACAGTGCTGCGAAGATGTCGGCGGGAGGATGGTTTAGACGTGGTCATCTTCGCACTTTCACGCATTAAAGTGATCTAATAGCATCTTTGATTGGCTGGGAGGGGTGAGTCGGCGCAAATAATGCGCGGCGTTTTGCCCCGGGAGTTGCCGGTCCGACGCATGCGAATTCCTCATGCTCCAAACGAGCTAATTGAGCTGCTTAATGGAGCGTCCGGCGAATTCTCCAACGAGTTGCTTTGCGTTACCTTGGCCGATGGCGGGGTACGAATATCTAGTCGGGGCGAGCATCAGTGCGACGATCGGGTGCGGCCACGCTCGCGACGGATGTCAATTGTGCAATCGTGCTATAGGGCATTCCTGAATGGGCGGGATCGACTCGCATGACAGCTTCACTGCGACCTCGATGCGAGGGAACTGGTGAACACTCATGCCATTCAGAATGGCATGCCACGCAGGACGGTCCGGAGCCGCCGCCGGCGTTGGCCTGCTCGGCGGACCTGCCTTGGCAACTAGTCAGTCCAGGGCACCGGTCGGGGGCGAGCCCGCTAGCCCCGAGACTCAGATMTCGTCTGCTATCACCAAATCTCCTTTCGAGCGGACGGTCAGGTCGCCGTCAACTCTGCGCAATACCTTCGGCGCGAAACGGTGCTAAGTGATTGATTTTCAACATTAATCGTCACCGTTAAATCCGAGCCATGGGAAGTTGTGTACAAAAATCAAATGCCGATAATTTTCGCGCAATGCCAGCCACTTGTCTATTTCGCGACGGCTCGCGGGTCCCTGTCACCGTTGTTTGTCGTGAAGTGTAGTAAAGATGCTACCTCGATGCTGCGCAAAAGATGTGGTAAATCAATAACTTAGCATTTCTTGTGCGCGTATCCTTAGCAACATTACTACGCTTTTCGCGTATTAATGTTGTTTATTAAGCACTTTATGTGGCGAGGGCGCACTGGCGCGGAGGATGTTGTGGCGTGGAACGACCGTCGTCTCCACCGCCCACCACCACCATTCTTCTTGTTGACGAACGTGGGCGAGCCCGCCAGCCTCGTGCCGGCCGCACGAGTTCACCCGCCTGCGATGGCGATCGGCCTAGCGTCGAGCAAGACAGGGCAGGCCGGTCGTTCAGTTTGACTTCAATACCCGCAGCCGCAGAAGCTCGATGTTCGCTCGGCCATACATCTGGCGCTTGAGGAACTTGAGCCGGTTGACGTGACCCTCGATCTGGCCATTGCTGCCATGGCAGCTTGAAGGCCGCCCGCACAGCCGGTAAGTCGGCGCGCAGGCTTTGCGCGAACCTACGCATTTCCGCGGCGTCGCAGCGCGACAGACGCCTCAACCATCGATCGAACTGCAGCAGACTTCGCCGGTGCATGAGCCCGAGGAACTCCCGCGCGAGGCTGCGGACCTCGCCCACCACGGGTTCGATCYTGCACAGCGCCTGCACGAAGCGCTCGTGGTCCGCACTCCTGGGCTCCTCGACGGCGAGCTTCCTCCATCCGACAAGCCATCCGAACACGCGCCGGGCCGACGGGCACGGCATCGTGCGCCCGGATGCCTGGACAAGCGGTACCTTGCCTTGCGGAAAGAGGAGGCGGACCACGCAATTCTGCACGGCGGAGCGATTACCCATATAGCCTCGCTGCTTGAGTTCTTGCCAGATCAGTTCAGGAAAGCGACAGCCCTAGGCGATTCGTTCCTCAATATAGCTGCGATGGGGATCCAAAGGCGTCGGACCCCGCGCCTTGGGTGCGCGCTCGGGGAAGGCCCCCGCGGTGACGAACTTGCACACGGTTCGATGGTTGATTGAGAGCTCGCGCGCGATTCCTTTCATCGTGCCGCCCTGGGCGCGTAGCGCCATCACCCGCTCCTACAGCGCCAGCCGCGTGGCGCACCGCGGATCGCTCACGCGCTGCCATGACCGTAGTGAGGTGCGGCTCAGCACCCCCCGCCGGCCCAGGGTCACGCCACCGACCTCGACTTGCTGCGCGGCTTGGCGCAGTTGCGGTCCGAGTCGGTACAGCAGCCTCTCGACGTTGTCGCGCAGGTTGCACAGCAGATGCCAGCGATCGGAGACTTGCTTGGCTGCCGGCAGCGTGATGTCGACCGCCTCGAAGTAGGCACCCGCCCGGTCCCTGGCGACGATCTCGATTGATGGGTGCGCACGCATCCACGCGGTCACCGCAGTTGTTTCCCTGCCGGGGCGAACACTTCGATCGGCTCACGTCGCTCCAGGTCGACGATGATACGTTCCGTCTTGGTGACCGCGCGCGATCGCCGAGTCATCGATGCCGACGACCCGCGGTCGTGGTTTGCGCTTGCGTCCAGGAGCTCTTCGCAACTCCTGCCGTGCGGTGTCGGCACTGGTGCGCAAGCCCAAGACGTCAGCAAGCCGGGCAGCTGCCACACCACCGAGGGCGTGGCCTAGCGCGTGCAACGCCCGAGCTTGTGATCGCGTTCGACGTTGATGCCGACCGGCCAAGGCGTGGATGTTCTCGGCAAAACGTACGACGGGGGCAGCCGGCATTCGCACACTTGAAGCAACGCACCTCCACGGCGAGAACGCCCCGCTTCTCAAGCATCGGACGTTCTTCCAGTCTGCGCACACAGCTGCCCTGGAGTCGGTTACTCCAACGACGGCAGGCAGGACAAGGTGCCGCGCGAACCGTACTGCAGGCCTCGACAGTGATGGTCTCCCCTCGCCCGTCGCTGGAGACGACGCGCTTACCCACACGAGCGAGAATACGATCGATCCCACCGGAGAACTTGGCTCATGGTAACGATCAACGTGGGGCCAGATCGGCACGAAATAAAGCCCTCGACGCGGCAGTCACACAAAGTGCGGAAGCCCCATCTTTACTACACTTCACGCTTTGCGAGCCGCAGCGGCATCATGGGCCAGCATCGTCCGTATAGAAATGCTCAGATCCTGAACCTCCATCGCGTAGAACAGCAATTCACGGCGTTGCGCCAAATGGTCACGAGGTGCGGGAGTGACTGGCGACGCGCTTCGAAGCATCAACAAGGCCATCGCCACAGCTGCCGCTGAAATCAACTAAGCATTGCGCATATCCATAGCCCGTGTCGGGGCATAAGCATGCGTGAAATACTTCGTTCCGCCAGGCCTAGGCCGATGGTTATCCTGCACCACTGGATTTCAACGCTACCGGCTCTCCCTCGCTGGCCTGATGCKGCGAAGCTGTCTACCGAACTTTGCCCCATGGGCGGTCTCCGATCCCCGACGGACGTCATTTGTCGAGTGCGCCGCGGCACCACGTCGCGTGGGATGAAACCGACCCCCTCTCACTCCAGACACCGACATGCTTGCACACAACCAGAACTCACCCGAGGCGGGCATACGGCTCGCCGTTGATGTTGGCGGCACGTTCACCGATACCGTGCTGCTGGTGGGCGCACAGCGCTATACCAGCAAGGTCCTGACCACGCCAACGGCGCCCGAGAACGGTGTGATCCAGGGCGTGCAGGACATCCTGGCTAGCGCAGGGCTGACCCTGGCACAGGTCGACCTCTTTATACTCGGCACCACGCTTGCCACCAATGCGCTGATCGAGCGCAAGGGTGCGCGCACCGCGCTGATCACTACCGCGGGCTTTCGCGACCTGGTCGAGATTGGCTGGGAGGATCGCTTCGCGCAGTACGACATCTTCCTCGACAAGCCCGCGCCCCTGGTGCCGCGCTACCTGCGCTTCGGCGTGCCGGAACGCGTCGACGGCCGCGGCCAAACGCTGTTGGCGCTGGACGACGATGCCGTGGCCGCGCTGGTGCCGCAACTGGAAGCGCAAGGCGTGGAGAGCGTGGCGGTGACCTTCCTGCACAGCTACGTCGATCCCGCGCACGAGCAGCGCGTGCGCGCAATCCTGGGCGAACTGGCACCACACCTCTGGGTGTCGCTGTCGTCGGACGTGTGTCCGGAGATCCGCGAGTACGAACGCTTGTCCACCACCAGTGCCAATGCCTATGTGCAGCCGCTGGTGGCGGGCTATCTCAAGCGCCTGCGGGACCGCGTGGTGGCGCTCGGCCTGCGCAGCCCGCTGTTCCTGATGACCTCAGGCGGCGCCATTACCAATATAGAGGCTGGCATCGCGCAGCCGGTGAGGCTAGTCGAGTCAGGGCCTGCGGGCGGCGCTATCCTGTCGCGCCGCGTGGCCGAGCAGGCCGGCATTGGCCGCGCGCTGTCCTTCGACATGGGCGGCACCACCGCGAAGATCTGCTTTATTGACGACTACCAGCCGCAGATTACGCGCAGCTTTGAATTTGGCCGCATGCACCGGCACTTGAAAGGCTCGGGCTTGCCGATCCGCATTCCGGTGATCGAGATGGTGGAGATTGGCGCGGGGGGTGGCTCTATCGCGCGCATCGATGCGCTGGGTCGCGTGCAGGTCGGCCCGGACAGCGCCGGCTCCGACCCCGGCCCGGCMAGCTATGGCCTGGGTGGCAGCGCAGCCACCGTGACCGATGCCAATTGCGTGCTTGGCCTGCTCGACCCGCAGCGCTTTGCCGTCGGCAAGGTGGCGCTGCAGCCGGCGTTGGCACGCCAGGCGCTCGGCACCGACATCGCCCTCGGGCTGGGCACCACCCCGGAGTTTGCCGCGCTGGCTGTCACGGAGATCGTTACCGAGAACATGGCCAACGCCGCACGCGTGCATGCCACCGAGCTTGGCAAGGCTGTCGAGGACTACACGCTGATCGCATTTGGTGGCGCCGCGCCGCTGCACGCGGCGGCGCTTGCCCGGCGCCTGGGCATCCGCCGCGTGATCGTGCCGCAATCGGCCGGCGTGGGCTCCGCCCTCGGCTTCCTGTGGGCGCCGATCGCCTACCAGGCGGTGCGCAGCTACTACCAGCGTCTGGATGCCTTTGACGCGGCGGCGGTCAACGCCGTACTGGATCAGCTTGTCGCCAATGCGCGCGACATCGTTGGCCAGGCGGCGCCGGGGCAGGCGCTGGGCGAGCAACGGCTGGCTTACATGCGCTATGCCGGGCAGGGGCACGAGATCCCCGTTCCGTTGGACGCATGCGCCCTGGATGCGCAGGATGCACTGGCGCTGGGCGAAGAGTTCGAGCGCGCCTATGCGGCGCTTTACGGTCGTACCTTGCCGGGCAACCCAGTCGAGATCATCAGTTGGTCAGTCAACGTCAGCACCGCGCCGCCGCCGATCGCGCGCACGCGTGAGGCGGAGACGGCCGCTGGCGGGGTGGCCAGCAGCGGCCAGCGCGCGTTGTTCGACGGCGAGCTTGGCGTGGGACGCGATGTGCCCGTGTTCGAGCGTGGTGCGCTGATGCACGGCGCCGTCGTGCAGGGCCCCGCGCTGGTGGTGGAGGACGAAACCACGACGGTGGTGCCTGCCGGCTTCGTATTTTCGCTGGACTCCGGCGGCCACCTAGTGCTGGAGGCAACGCCGCTGGCCAAGGCTACGACAGACGAAACCACACTCGCGGAGGCCGCACAATGAGCACGCAACACCCAGCAGCCAGCCATGCCACGCTGCGCAATACCATCCATGCCCAGGTGATGTGGAACCGCCTGCTGTCGGTGGTGGAAGAGCAGGCGCAGACGCTGATTCGCACCGCCTTTGGCACCTCCACGCGTGAAGCGGGCGATCTCTCGGCCGGCGTCTTCCTGCCCGACGGTCGAATGATCGCGCAGGCGGTGACCGGCACGCCCGGCCATGTCAACTCGATGGCGGAATCGGTCAAGCATTTCCTGCGCGCCTTTCCTTCGCACACCATGGCCGAGGGCGATGTGTACCTCACCAACGATCCGTGGAAGGGCACCGGGCACCTGTTCGACATGACCATGGTCACACCGGTGGTGCGCGCGGGGCAGGTGGTGGCGCTGTTCGCCTCGACGCTGCACGTGGTGGA
>NZ_JBFTSF010000292.1:0-7335 GCF_056399905.1 Cupriavidus sp. 01L46 | reverse complement strand
GCAGAAAACTGATCGATGCCTGCTACGCACTGGATCACACGCAGACCTACGGCGAAGCCGTCGATGCGACGAAACTGATCCCCCACATGCCGGAGGCGTTCATGGCCGGGGATCGGGGATTCAAGAGGCGTACGTGATGGTACTCAGACCACTCCCGTCCGGCGTCCAGGCCGTGGCAGACAGGTGGACAGCGCGATCAGGCCGAGCACCAGCACCGCGCCGCTAAGCACGCCAAGGCCGGTGCCGAAGGCCGCGCTGACACCCATTGCCACCAGCGCGGCGCTGCCGATCTGACAGAACCCTACCAGTCCCGACGCGGTGGCCGCATACCCGTGCTCGCTTGCAATGGCCCCGGACACCGCCAGCGACAGCGACGAACCATTGGCGAGACTGACCAGGCACATCGGTAGCACTACTGCGGTTGCGCCATGGAGCCCCAGCGCCGCCACGGCCAGGAATGCCACGCCGCCAAGCACGAAGCACATGATGCCGGCAGCGAGGATGCGGTCGTAGAGCCAGCGATCAAGCAACCGCTTGGCCAGCAGGTTGGCACCGATGATGCCGGCCGTCAGCGGCAGGTACAGCCAGCCGCTTTGTTCCTCACTCAAGCCTTGGCGCGCGAAAAGAAACGGCGATTGGGTCAAGTAGACGAACCAAGCGCAATAGATCGCGCAGACCACCAATGTATAGCGGCGAAAAGTTCGGTCGCGCAGGACATGACTGAAGCCGGCAAAGGGAGAGGTCCGGGTGCGGGCAACAATGGGTAGCGTTTCCGGTAGCAGCGTCATCACCATCAGTAGTGCCACGACACCGAACGCGGCGACGAACAAGAAGTCTGACCGCCAGCCAAAGGCCGCTGCCAGGTGCCCGCCTATGGCCGGTGCCAGGGCTGGCGACAGCGACACCAGCGGGTAGATCACCGCATAGACCTTGGCGGAGGTGCGCTTGTCGCAAGTGTCGGCGATCAGGGCGCGGCCAACGACAAGGCCTGCAGCTGCGCCGACTGCTTCAAGCATGCGCCACGCCAGGAACCCGTTGTAGGTGGCTKAGGTGGCACAGCCCACCGAGCCAACGATGTAGAGGGCGATGCCGGTCAGCAGTACGGGCTTGCGGCCATTGCGGTCCGACAGTGGCCCGTAGGCCAACTGGGCAATTGCTAGTGCCAGCAGGTAGAACGAGATTGTCTGCGGCATCTGCCAGTCGGCGACGCCGAACTCCGTGGTCATGCTCGGCATGGCGGGCAGATAAACGTCCGAAGCAATCAGGCCGAAGGCACTCAGCATGGCGACGGTCAGAATGAACGGTAAGCGAGGCATGGCAGCTCCCGGCAGCCAGGCGGGCCAGCTGCGCGTCAAAGGTTCAGAAGGGATGGGCGCTATGTTACGGAGAGGCCTTCCATGTGAAAATGCACAAAACAGCAGCCTATGGCTGCATATTTGCAGTATTGACAATGGAGCAGTGATGAACTGGGACGACGTGCGGATATTCCTGGCAATTCAGCGCGCCAGCACCTTGCGCGGGGCAGCGCAGCAACTGGCCATCGACCAKACCACGGTGGGTCGGCGTCTGACCGGATTGGAGCAGGCGGTGGGCAGCCGGCTGTTCCTGCGCACCACGGGCGGCTTGGTGCTGACCGACACCGGCCAGCAAGTGCTGCGCATAGCCGAGGACATGGAACGCATGGCCGTCTCCTTCGAGCGCCGCAGCGAAGGTGCCGACGCGCGCGTGGCCGGAGAGGTACGCGTGACCACCACCGACGCGTTGGCGGTGGACTTCGTGGTTCCGGCCATTGAACGCCTGCGCGCCAGCCATCCCGAGGTGCGGGTGATCCTGAGCACCACGACGCGGCTGCTCGACCTGGCGCGGCGGGAGGCCGACATTGCTGTACGTACCCTGCGGCCGGAGCAACCGGACTTGATCGTTCGCCAACTGGGCTGCTGGGAAGTTGGCCTGTACGCAACCCGAGGCTATCTGGCCAAGCATGGTGAGCCGCAGCCCGGAAAAGGCTTTGCGAGCCACGACATTGCGCTCTACCAGGAGGGTGTGACCGGTCGGCAGGACGACACGCTGGCGGGTGAATCCAGGGCACAGGGTCGCGTGGTTGCCGAACTGGATTCGAGTCTGATGCTCACGACCTTCGTGCGCGCCGGCTTGGCGATAGGCGAGTTGCCCGAGTACCTGGCCCGGCGCGATCCCGCACTGGTGCGGCTATGGCCGGAGTGCCAGCGGGCCAAGCCCTACGAGGCGTGGCTRGTGTTGCACCAAGACTTGGCGCGCACGGCTAGAGTGCGTGTCGTCGTGGAGGCGATCACATCGGCTTTCGCCGATTGAACGTCAGGCATGGGCGAGCCACGTATTTGCTTTTGGGGAGCGAGGGTCGGGAGGCTGATATGACTCCCCGTGTCAATCGGGATTGGTTTAGTTCAGTTGACGGTTTCATGTCGTTTCTCCCACCCAATTCCCTGAGGGAGGCGTCCACATAAGCCACTCTAAGCGCCAGGCGTAAAGAAAAGAATGGCCGGGCGCCGCATGGCGGCTCCGGCCATTCTCTTGAGTCCGGGGGGATCCCGCTCGCTATGCCCGCCTGCGCTTTAGCGCCGCGCAGATCGTCTCGTGGGTCTTCTCATCCAGGTGGTAATTCCACAGCGCTATAGCGCACGCACAGGAATACACAGCTCGCAGGTCAGCGAGCCCGTTCGCGCGTCYAGCGCCGACACTGCCGAGAACCGCTCGAAGCACGGGCGCTCGTCGCATTGCAGACCGCTGGACGGCAGCCATTCCCGGGTCAGCCAGGTCCATGCCTGGGCGATGGCGGCAGGGGCGCCGCTGAATTGCGCCACGGCGTAACGTCCGCCCGGCAGGACGGAGATGCTGGCCCGGCCGCTGGGCTGGAAGGTTTCTRGTATCTCCACGCAGGCGTCGTAGCGGCACTTGTCCGGCGGCGTGATGCCGGGGGCGTCGTGGCCGATGCCGTAGCACGTTTGCCCGGCCAGGCCGTTGGCATGCATCCATGGCGCGACGGYTTCKCGCCAGAAMGTGCCGATCGCCGGRCCGTAGGGRCCGATTTGGCGTTGGTAGGCGACACGTGCCTCGGGTAGATCGATGACGCGGACTTCCATATTGCTCTCTCCATCTGTTTGGCAKGAGAGGCCATGGTCGATGAAGGCACCGCCATCCACCTGATCGGCGTTGCGCAGGACCTGATCCGGATTGCTATGGCGGTTGGCCAGGCGCGCGCGCGCCGCCGCGACCCGCGTGGCCCGGTGTTCGGCCGCGCCGGCGCGCCAGGCAGAGGGCGTGCAGCCAAACTTGAGCTTGAAGGCGCGCGCGAATGCCTCGCCGGAGCCGAAACCGGTGGCCAGTGCAACTTCCAGCACCGAGGCGCCGGGTTTGCAAGCCAGCTGAAATGCAGCGGACTCGAGCCGGCGCCGGCGCGCGTAGTCGCCCAGCGTCTCGCCCATCCAGGCCGCGAACAAGCGATGAAAATGGAAGCGGGAAAAGTTCGCGACGTCTGCCAGTTGGGCCAGATCGAGCGGCGTGTCCAGATGCTGGTCGATATAGTCGAGCACGCGGTTCATGCGCCGCGTGTACTCCGCGCGATGGATGCGCAACTGCGATGGGTCTGACTGCGGGCCGTCTGCGTGTTCGGTGGGTGCCATGGCTGCGGATTATGGCACGACGGCGATCCGCGCAAATCGTCCCGATCAACGGAAAACGCCCCGCGCTGGGCGGGGCGTTCAACGGTTCAACCGTTCAACCGTTCGATCGTTCAACTACTCGAACTTGGCCAGTTCGCCTGGCCGCGTGCGCTCATGCAAGCCAGCGCGGGCCGGCCACCGTGCTCAGGCAAGCGCGGGGTAGTCGATATAGCCTTCCGCGCCCGAGTGGTAGTAAGTCTCCGGCTGCGGCGCGTTCAGCGGCGCGTCGATCTGCAGGCGGCGCGGCAGGTCCGGGTTGGCGATGAACAGCTGGCCAAAGGCCACCGCATCGGCTTCACCGGCTTGCAGCACGTGCTCGGCGGTTTCCTTGGTCATCTTCTCGTTGGCGATATAGGTGCCGCCAAACGCCTTCTTCAGCGCGGGGCCGAGGCGGGGCTCACCCAGCGCTTCACGTGAGCAGATGAAGGCAATGCCGCGCTTGCCGAGTTCGCGCGCCACGTAGCCGAAGGTGGCCGGCAAGTCCGAGTCGCCCATGTCGTGCGCATCGGCACGCGGTGCCAAGTGCACGCCCACGCGCGATGCGCCCCACACGTCGATACAGGCGTCGGTCACTTCCAGCAGCAGGCGGGCGCGGTTTTCGAGCGAGCCGCCATAGGCGTCGGTGCGCTTGTTGGTGCTGTCCTGCAGGAACTGGTCGAGCAGGTAGCCGTTGGCGCCGTGCACTTCCACGCCGTCGAAGCCGGCGGCCTTGGCGTTCTCGGCGCCGTGGCGGAAGGCCGCGACGATGCCGGGGATTTCATCGGTTTCCAACGCGCGCGGCGTGACAAACGCGCGCTTGGGGCGCACCAGGCTGACATTGCCCGCGGCCGCGATGGCGCTGGGCGCCACCGGCAGTTCGCCGTCCAGGAAGACCGGATCGGAAATGCGGCCCACGTGCCACAGCTGCAGGAAGATGCGGCCGCCGGCGGCATGCACGGCATCGGTCACCACCTTCCAGCCGGCGACTTGCTCGTCGGACCAGATGCCCGGGGTGTCGGCATAGCCCACGCCTTGCGGGGTGACCGAGGTGGCTTCGCTGAGGATCAGGCCTGCAGAGGCGCGCTGCACGTAGTACTCAGCCATCAGGGCGTTGGGCACGCGGCCGCCGCCCACTGCGCGCGAGCGCGTCAGCGGCGCCATGATGACGCGGTTGGCGAGGTCGAGGTTGCCGATGCGGATGGGGTCGAAGAGAGAGGTCATGTCAGTTTGTCCGGGTGTCGAGGAGAGTGGCGCACCGTGGGTGCATGAGTTGGCGCTCGCGCGCCGCTGGTATCAAAGATCGCTGTGCATGTGATCGAGAAAGGCCTGGATGGTCTGCTCGTCGCGCTTGAAAAAAATCCATTGGCCAACCCGCTTGGACGTCACCAGCCCGGCGCGTTGCAACGTGGCGAGATGTGCCGACACGGTGGATTGCGACAGTCCGGTGCGCGCGTCGATCAGGCCAGCGCAGACACCCAGCTCGAGCGGATAGTCCTGCACGGCGAAATTCTCCTGCGGGGCTTTCAGCCAGGCGAGGATGCTGCGCCGTACGGGATTGGCCAGGGCCTTGTGGATGGCGTCGATGTCCATTGCGTGGGTTTGTCCGGTATCGGAGGCGCGGGCTGTTTCGCCTTTTGGCGAAACATATATCCGCTTCTCACAAAATTAATATCGTAACTATACGATATACATGGCGGCTTTGCTGGGGAGGCTTTTGTGCCACTTAATTGTCCTGCTTGATGTGTGGTTATCTCTATCTGGTTGCTTAAAGAAACCAATGTGACTTAGACTTCGTTAGGTTTCTTTATAAAACTAGACGGATCCATGATGACGCTTAACCCGGCCACCGCCGCCACCCTAGCCACCGCACCGTTGGCACAGACCCMGGACGCGCCATCTGCCATGCCGTCGTCGCTGGTCTGGTTGTTCGCATTGGCGTGCGGGCTCAGCGTGGCCAACGTCTACTACGCGCAGCCCTTGCTGGATGCGATGGCGCGCGAGTTCGGCTTTGGCTATGGCTCGGTCGGCATCGTCGTCACGGCCACGCAGGCGGGCTGCGCGCTGGCGTTGCTGCTGCTGGTGCCGGTGGGCGACCTGGTGGACCGGCGCCGCCTGATCCTGCTGCAGTTGCTGATGCTCGCCGTCGCCCTGGCGCTGGTGGCGGCGGCTTCGACGCGCACGGCATTGCTGGCAGGCATGCTCGCCGTGGGCCTGCTGGGCACGGCCATGACCCAAGGACTGATTGCGTTCGCGGCCACGCTCGCCGCGCCGGCCGAGCGCGGGCGCGTGGTGGGCGCCGCGCAGGGCGGCGTGGTGATCGGCTTGCTGATGGCGCGGGCCATGGCGGGCGCGCTGGCGGATCTTGCCGGCTGGCGCGCGGTGTACGTGGTCTCGGGCGTGCTGGCGTTGCTGATGATCGCGCTGCTGGCGCGCCGATTGCCGCGGCAGGCCAGCGCGCCGGTGAAGATGCGCTACATCAGCCTGCTCGCGTCGATGTTCACGCTGCTGGCGCAGGAGCGCACGCTGCAGGTCCGCGGCGTGCTTGCCATGCTGATGTTCGCCACGTTCAGCGTGTTCTGGACCGCGCTGGTCCTGCCGCTGAGCGCGCCGCCGTATTCGATGTCGCATACCGCTATCGGTGCCTTTGGGCTGGTTGGCGCCGTGGGCGCGCTGGCGGCCGCGCGTGCCGGGCGCCTCGCGGATCGCGGGCTGGGGCAGTGGACCACCGGCATCGCGCTGGTGCTGCTGGTGGCGTGCTGGGCGCCGCTGGCATTTGCGCAGGAGTCGCTGTGGCTGTTGGTGGCGGGCATCATCGTGCTGGACCTGGCCGGGCAGGCCATCCATGTCACCAACCAGAGCATGGTGTTTCGGGTGCGGCCGGAAGCGCACAGCCGGCTGGTGGGCTGCTACATGTTGTTCTATGCGCTTGGCAGCGGTGCGGGGTCCATCGCCTCGACGCATGTCTATGCGCGCGCAGGATGGTCCGGCGTTTGCATGCTGGGCGCGGCGATCAGTGCGGTTGCGCTGGTATTCTGGGGTGCGACCTTGCGGCGATAAAGCGGCGATAAAGCGGGGGGAACTTTCATTTTGCTTACTGGTTCAGACTGGATATCGGATGAATCCACGTCAACCAAAACCCGTCCGCCAGCGTAAGAGCGGTGTCACCCCTTGGGGTTCGAGACAGGCCAACCATGTCCTTGAACATTTCACGCCTGCTGTCACGCCTGATGTCGGTTTGCCTCCTCAGTGCGGCCGCAGGCCTGCTGGGTGCTTGCGCGCAAGGCGGCGGCGCGCCGGAGGGCGCATCCGGTGCGGCCCTGAGGCCGGCCGACCTGCACTGGCTCAACACCGTCACCTTCGGCGCCAACCAGGCCAGCATCGAGCGCCTGCGCAAGCTGGGGCGCGAGCGCTATCTCGAAGAGCAACTCAAGGCGCCCGGCACCGATACGGGCGAGCTCGCCGCCACCATCGGGGCGCTGAGCATTGCCCAGCAAAGCGGCGAGCAAAGGCTGCGCAGCGTGCGCGCCGAGCAGCAGCGCATCAACACCCTCACCGACGAAGACGAAAAGCAGAAGGCGCGCGACGCGCTCAACCGCAGCGGCAACGACGTGGTGCTGGACACCAGCCGCCGCCACCTGCTGCGCGCCCTCTACTCGCC
>NZ_JBFTSF010000291.1:0-7409 GCF_056399905.1 Cupriavidus sp. 01L46 | reverse complement strand
GTGCAATGCCCCTCAAACACCTCGGCCGCCATCCCGATCGATTCGCCCAGCGTCGGGTGCGGATGGATGGTCTTGCCGATATCCGCGGGCTCGCAGCCCATCTCCACGGCCAGGCAGATCTCGCTGATCAGGTCGCCGGCATGCGTGCCGACGATGCCGCCGCCGATCACGCGATGGGTGGCTTCGTCGACGAGCAGCTTGGTGAAGCCTTCGTCGCGGCCGTTGGCGATGGCCCGGCCCGAAGCGGCCCACGGGAACACGGCCTTGCCGAACTTGATGCCCTCGGCCTTGCACTGGTCTTCGGTCTTGCCGGCCCAGGCCACCTCGGGATCGGTGTAGGCAACCGACGGGATCTGCCGCGCGTCGAAGAAGGCGGGCTCGCCGTGCGCGGCCTCGGCGGCCACATGCGCTTCATGTACCGCTTTGTGCGCCAGCATCGGCTGGCCAACAATGTCGCCGATCGCATGGATATGCGCGACATTGGTCCGCATCTGCTTGTCGACCTCGATGAAGCCGCGCTCGGTGACGGCCACGCCGGCCTTATCCGCGCCGATGGCACGGCCATTCGGGCTGCGGCCCACCGCCACCAGCACCAGGTCATAGACCTGCGGCGCCGGTGCCTCCTTGCCTTCGAAGCTGACTTCGATGCCGGTTGCGGTGGCCTTGGCCCCCACCGTCTTGGTCTTCAGCATGACGTGGTTGAAGCGGTGCGCGTTCTTCTTTTCCCAGACCTTGACCAGGTCGCGGTCCGCGCCCTGCATCAGGCCATCCAGCATCTCCACCACGTCGATGCGCGTGCCCAGCGTGGAGTAGACCGTGGCCATTTCCAGCCCGATGATGCCGCCGCCCACCACCAGCATGCGCTTGGGGATGGACTTGAGCAGCAGCGCGCCGGTGGAGTCGACCACGCGCTCGTCGTCGGGCATGAAGGGCAGCTTTACCGCCTGGCTGCCCGCCGCGATGATGGCCTTGGCGAACTTGATCACGCGCTTGCCGCCGTCGGCCGCCACCACTTCCAGGTGATACGGATCGAGGAAGCTGCCGACGCCGGTCACCACCTCGACCTTGCGCGCCTTGGCCATGCCGGCCAGGCCGCCGGTCAGCTTCTTGATGACGCTGTCCTTGAAGCCGCGCAGCTTGTCCAGGTCGATCTCGGGCGCGCCGTAGCGGATGCCGTGGTCCGGCAGGGTCGCCACTTCATCCATGACCGATGCGGTGTGCAGCAGCGCCTTGGAGGGGATGCAGCCCACGTTGAGGCAGACTCCGCCAAGCGTGTCGTAGCGCTCCACCAGGACGGTCTTCATGCCCAGGTCGGCGCTGCGGAACGCGGCGGAATAGCCCCCCGGGCCGGCGCCCAGCACCAGCATTTCGCATTCCATGTCCGCCTTGCCGGTGTAGCTGGCAGCGTTGGGGACGGGCACGGGGGCCGGCGCTGGCTTGGGCGGCGCCGATGGGGCCCCCGGCGCCGGCGCGCCGGGCGCGGCAACGGTTGCGGCGGCCTCGGCAGCCTCCAGCACCAGGATCACCGATCCCTCGCTCACCTTGTCGTTGACCTTGACCGTGATCTCCTTGACCACGCCGGCGTGGGTGGATGGGATCTCCATCGAGGCCTTGTCGGACTCGACCGCGATCAGGCTGGTATCCACGGCGATGGTCTCGCCGGGCTTGACCATGACCTCGATCACCGTGACATCCTTGAAATCGCCGATATCCGGCACTTTGACTTCGACACGTTGGGTCATTGCAGCGCGCCCCTCAGAACAGCACACGCCGCAGATCGGCGAGCAGGTTGGCAAAATGGACATTGAAGCGGGCAGCCGCGGCGCCGTCGATGACACGGTGGTCCCATGACAGCGACAGCGGCAGCGTCAGGCGCGAAGCCCAGTTCTTGCCGTCGCTGGAGTGCTGCTTCCAGAAGCTCTTGCACACGCCCATGATCGCGACCTCGGGCGCGTTGATGATGGGGGTGAAGTTGATGCCGCCAATGCCGCCGAGCGAGCTGATGGTGAAGGTGCCGCCCGACATCTGGTCGGGCTTGAGCTTGCCCTCGCGCGCCAGCTTGGCCAGCTCGCCCATCTCCCGCGCGATATCGGGGATGCTCTTCTTGTCGACGTCGCGGATCACCGGCACCATCAGGCCGTTGGGCGTGTCGGCCGCAAAGCCGATGTGGTAGTACTGCTTGAGCACCAGGGTGTCGCCGTCCAGGCTCGCGTTGAACTCGGGGAATGCCTTGAGCGTGGCCACGGCCGCCTTCATCATGAAGGGCAGCATGCTGATCTTGACGCCGCGCTTCTCCAGTTCCTTGTTCATCTGCACGCGGAACGGCTCCAGGTCGGTGATATCGGCTTCGTCGTGCGTGGTGACGTGCGGGATCACCACCCAGTTGCGGTGCAGGTTGGCGCCCGAGATCTTCTTGATGCGGCTCAGTTCCTTGCGCTCGACCGGGCCGAACTTGGCGAAGTCGACCTTGGGCCACGGCAGCAGGTCCAGGCCGGCGCCGCCAGCCGCTGRCGCGGCGGCGGGCCTGGTGGCGGGCGCCACGGCGCCGCCCGGGCGGGCGAAGGCCTCTACGTCGGCGCGCAGGATGCGGCCGTGCTCTCCGCTGCCGGGCACCTTGCCCAGGTCCACGCCGGTCTCCCGGGCGAGCTTGCGTACTGCCGGGCTGGCATAGGCAAGGGAAAAAGCGGTTTCGTCGACGCCACCGGATGCGGCAGCGGCAGCGGCGGCGGCGGGTGCGGGTGCGGCAGGGGCAGCAAGCGCGGCGGCCACGGCGCCCGGCGCCGTCGCTGCCGGCGCGTCGCCGGTGGCCAGCGCCATGATGACGCTGCCTTCGCTGACGGTGTCTCCCACCTTGACGCGGATCTCCCGCACCACGCCGCCCAGCGGGGCCGGCACGTCCATGGTGGCCTTGTCGGACTCCAGCGACAGCAGCGGGTCCTCCGCCTTCACGGTATCGCCGACCTTGACGAAGATCTCGATCACCGGGATGTCCTTGAAGTCGCCGATGTCGGGAATGCGCACTTCGGCCAGCCCGGCGGGCGCGCTGACCGGGGAGGGCGGCGCGCTCACGCTGGGCTTGGCGGCTTGCGCCGGCGCGGCGGCGGCAGTGCCGGCCCCAGCGCCTTCGAACTGCATCAGCACGCTGCCTTCGCTGACGGCATCGCCCAGCTTGACGTGGATCTGCTTGACCACGCCGCCATGCGGCGCGGGCACGTCCATGGTGGCCTTGTCCGACTCCAGCGAGACGAGCGGGTCCTCGGCCTTGACCAGGTCTCCCACCTTGACGAACAGCTCGATCACCGGCACGTCCTTGAAGTCCCCGATGTCGGGCACCTTGATTTCAATGGCTTGGTTCATTGTCTTTATTCCTTCGCCTGTCAGACCGTCCACGGCGCTGCGCGCTCGCTATCCACCCCATATCTGGCAATGGCCTCGGCTACCACCGCGGGTTTGATCGCGCCGTCATYGCACAGCGCCTTGAGCGCGGCCACGGCCACGTGGTAGCGGTCCACCTCGAAGAAGCTGCGCAGCTTGGCGCGGTAGTCGCTGCGGCCAAAGCCATCGGTACCGAGCACCACGTAGCGGCGCCCGGCGGCGTGCACGTATTCGCGCACCTGGTCGGCGTAGTTGCGCATGTAGTCGGTGGAGGCGATCACCGGGCCGTCATGGCCATCCAGGCTCGCCTCGACCCAGCTCTTGCGGCGCGGCTCGGTGGGATGCAGCAGGTTCCAGCGCTCCGTGGCCATGCCGTCGCGGCGCAGCTCGTTGTAGCTGGGGGCGCTCCAGATGTCGGCGGTCACGTTGAAGTCCGCCTTCAGCAGCTCGGCCGCCGCGATCACCTCGCGCAGGATGGTGCCGCTGCCCATCAGCTGCACGCGCAGCCCGCCCTTGCCGGCCTTGCCACCGTCCTTGAGCAGGTACAGGCCCTTGAGAATGCCTTCCTCGGTGCTGGCGCCGGCGCTCGCTTCGGCCAGCCCCGGGTGCGTGTAGTTCTCGTTCATCAGGGTGATGTAGTAATACACATCCTCCTGCTGCTCGTACATGCGGCGCATGCCCTCGCGCACGATGGTCACCACTTCATAGGCGAAGGTGGGGTCGTAGGAGACACAGTTCGGGATGGTGCCGGCGATGATGTGGCTATGGCCGTCCTCGTGCTGCAAGCCTTCCCCGTTGAGCGTGGTGCGCCCGGCGGTGCCGCCCAGCAAGAAGCCGCGCGCGCGGATATCGCCTGCCAGCCACGCCAGGTCGCCCACCCGCTGCAGCCCGAACATCGAGTAGTAGATGTAGAACGGGATMATCGGCACGTTGCTCGTGCTGTACGAGGTCGCGGCCACAATCCAGCTGGACATCGCGCCGCCCTCGTTGATCCCTTCCTGCRGCACCTGGCCGTCCTTGGACTCGCGRTAGTACATCAGCTGGTCGGCATCCTGCGGCTTGTAGAGCTGGCCGACCGACGAATAGATGCCCAGCTGGCGGAACATGCCTTCCATGCCGAAGGTGCGCGATTCGTCGGGCACGATGGGCACCACGTGCTTGCCAATGGCCTTGTCCCTGACCAGCGTGCCCAGCATCTGCACGAAGGCCATGGTGGTGGAGATCTCGCGCTCGCCGGTGCTGTCCAGCAGGCGCTGGAAGTTGGACAGCGGCGGAATCTCCAGCGAGGTGGACTTGCTGCGGCGTGCCGGCAGGTAGCCGCCCAGCGCCGCGCGCCGGGCGCGCAGGTACTGCATCTCCGGGCTGTCCTCGGCCGGCTTGATAAAGGGCACGTCGGCCAGTTGCTCGTCGCTGACCGGAATCTGGAAGCGGTCGCGGAAGCCGCGCAGGGCGTCCTGCGTCATCTTCTTGGCCTGGTGGGCAATCATCTGGCCTTCGCCGGATTCGCCCATGCCATAGCCCTTGACCGTCTTGGCCAGGATCAGCGTCGGCTCGCCGGTGTGCTTCACGGCCGCCGCGTAGGCGGCAAACACCTTCTCGGGATCGTGGCCGCCGCGCGTGAGGCCCCAGATTTCCTCATCGTTCATGTCGGCGACCAGCGCCTTGAGTGCCTCGTACTTGCCAAAGAAGTGCTCGCGCACGTAGGCGCCGCTCTTGCTCTTGAAATCCTGGTACTCGCCGTCGACGCATTCCTCCATGCGCTTTAGCAGCAGGCCGCTCTTGTCCTTGGCCAGCAGCTTGTCCCAGCCGCCGCCCCAGACCACCTTGATCACGTTCCAGCCAGCGCCGCGGAAGACCGATTCCAGCTCCTGGATGATCTTGCCGTTGCCGCGCACGGGGCCGTCCAGCCGCTGCAGGTTGCAGTTGATGACGAAGATCAGGTTGTCCAGCCGCTCGCGGCCGGCCAGCGAGATCGCGCCCAGCGATTCGGGCTCGTCCATCTCGCCGTCGCCCATGAAGGCCCACACCTTGCGCGCTGCCGTGTCCGCCAGGCCGCGGCCTTGCAGGTACTTGAGGAAGCGCGCCTGGTAGATCGACATCAGCGGCCCCAGGCCCATCGACACGGTGGGGAACTGCCAGAAGTCCGGCATCAGCCAGGGGTGCGGGTAGGAGGACAGCCCGGTGCCCCCGGTCTCTTGCCGGTAGCCCAGCAACTGCTGCTCGGTGAGCCGCCCTTCGACAAAGGCGCGGGCATAGATGCCCGGCGCGCTGTGGCCCTGGATGTAGAGCAGGTCGCCGCCGTGGGTGTCGGTGGGCGCGTGCCAGAAGTGGCCAAAGCCGATGTCGTAGAGCGTGGCCGCCGACTGGAAGCTGGCGATGTGGCCACCCAGCTCCGACGATTCCTTGTTGGCGCGCAGGATGATCGCCATGGCGTTCCAGCGGATGATCGAGCGCAGGCGATGCTCGATGGCGCGATCGCCGCTCGATTGCGCTTCATCCTTGGGGGCGATGGTGTTGCGGTAGCCCGTGGTCAGGGAGCGCGGCACATAGAGGCCATCGCGCCGCGCCTCGTCCACCAGCGTATTGACCAGCTGGTTAGCACGCTCGGCTCCGCGGTGTTGGGTCACCGCTTGCAAGGACTCCAGCCATTCCGCGGTCTCGATAGGATCGAGATCGCCCGCTTCTCGTGCGCTCATAGTGTCTCCACGTGTTCTGTTTTGGTTGTGTCGGGTGCTGCAGTGGCAGAGCTATTCAGCAAGAGGTGTGCCACTGCAAGCGCGGTTGTGCAGGTTGCGCAAGTGATTGATTGGAAAGGGATCCCGCCGTGACCGGCCGGCTGCCCGGTCGGGAATCCATATTCAGGCGGGGTGATCGTTATGAGATTTCATGCGGGGGTGTCAGGGATTACCCGCGCCTGGCCGCCGCGGGGTTGTTGCGAAGGCGCTTGCGCAATGTCCTGGGCCTCCAGGGCCCCCACGGCATCCGGGTCCTGCGTGGCGCCAAGCTCGCCTTCCCATTTGGCAACGACAGCCGTGGCGATGCTGTTGCCGATGACGTTGGTGGCGGTGCGGCCCATGTCGAGGAACTGGTCGATGCCCAGGATCAGCAGCAGGCCGGCTTCCGGCAGGTTGAACATCGGCAGGGTCGCCGCCACCACCACGATGGAGGCACGGGGGACGCCGGCGATGCCTTTGCTGGTGACCATCAGCACCAGCAGCATGGTGATCTGCTGGGTCAGGCTCATCTCGATGTTGTAGGCCTGGGCGATGAACAGCGCGGCAAATGCCTGGTACATCATCGAGCCGTCGAGGTTGAACGAGTAGCCCAGCGGCAGCACGAAGCCGGTCACCTTGTTGGGCACCCCGAACTTCTCCATCTGCTCCATGGTCTTGGGGTAGGCCGCCTCGCTGCTGGCGGTGGAGAACGCCAGGATCGTCGGCTCGCGGATCAGCTTGAGCAGCGTGAACACCCGCCCGCCCAGGAACAGGTAGCCCGCCGCGGTCAGCACCAGCCACAGCACCAGCAAGCCCAGGTAGAAGCCGCCGATGAACTTGCCGTAGGTAAACAGCACGCCAATGCCCTGCACCGTGATGGCGGCGGCTACCGCGGCAAACACGCCGAGCGGCGCGAAGCGCATCACAAAATCGGTGACGCGCAGCATGATCGCCACCAGTTCCTCGATCGACGCCACCAGGTGATGGCCCACCTTGCCCTTGAACGACGCAATGGCAAAGCCGAAGAACAGCGAGAACACCAGGATCTGCAGGATCTCGTTCTGCGCCATCGCCTCGAACACGCTCTTGGGGAAGACGTGCGTGATGAAGTCCTTCAGGTTCAGCGTGGAGGTCTTGAGGTTGGTGGCGGTGCCGATTTCGGGCAGTGGCAGGTTCAGCGCATGCCCGGGCTGCAGCAGGTCCACGAAGAACATGCCGAGCAGCAGCGATATCAGCGACGCGGTGATGAACCAGCCGAGCGCCTTGATGCCGATGCGGCCCACGGCGCTGGCGTCTTTCATGCCGGCGATGCCCGCCACC
>NZ_JBFTSF010000290.1:0-7442 GCF_056399905.1 Cupriavidus sp. 01L46 | reverse complement strand
GGCCGGCGGTGCGCCGCAAGCGCTGCCGCTGGCGGGGGAAGCGGATGAGGCGGATGAGAGGGGACTGTCGGCGTCTGGCACGTGGTGCAGCAAGGGCTGGGTGTTTGGAGGTCGACCGACATTATGGTCGATCCACTGCCTTGCTGGCTTGCTGCCTCGCCGGCGAGCAGGAACGATGCCGCTCACCCACGCCGTACGTGCCGGGGATCAGGCGTTCACGGCGCTCCCACGGCCGAAGCCTTATTGCTGGTTGGGTGCGACAATGCCGTAGCGCTCCATTTGACGGTAGACCGTGGCGCGCGCGATGCCCAGGTCAACGGCAACCTGCGTAATACGCCACTTGTTACGCCGCAGGGCAGCCAGCAAGGCCTCGCGTTCGTTGCCGGGCAGCGGCGCCGCCTCCGGGCGCGCATCCGGCCGGATTTCCTGCGTGCTCTCGAGGATCTCCGGCGGCAGCGCCTCAGTGTCGATCAATCCGTTGTCGCTCATGGCCAGCGCAAAGCGCAGTACATTGCGCAGTTGCCGCACATTGCCCTGCCAGGAATAGGCCCGCAGCAGGGCCAGCGCGGCGGGCGCCAGCACGGCTCGCATATCCAGCTGCCGGCCTTCTTCTTCGGCGATGCGCGCGATMAGGTAATCCTTGTCGCGCCGCTCGCGCAGCGCCGGCAGGTGCAAAGTGGCCCCACACAGCCGGTAGTAGAGGTCTTCGCGGAAGCACTGTTCGGCGATCAACTGGCGCAGGTCGCGGTGCGAAGCGGCGATGACGCGCAGATCCACCGGGACGGGTTTCTCCGCGCCCAGCGGCATCACCTCGCGCTCGGACAGCACGCGCAGCAGCCGGCTTTGCAGGTGCAGCGGCATGTCGCCGATCTCGTCGAGAAAGAGGGTGCCGCCATCCGACTGCGCGATCAGGCCACGCATGCCTTTGCTGCGCGCACCGGTGAAGGTGCCCGGCGCGTAGCCGAACAGTTCGCTCTCGATCAGCGATTCGGGAATGGCCGCGCAGTTGACCGCGACGAAGGCTTTGCCGCGGCGCTCGCTGGCGGCGTGCAGCGCCTTGGCCAGTACTTCCTTGCCGGTGCCGGTCTCACCATGCACCAGGATATTGAGCGGCTTGTTGGCAAGGCGCCTGGCCTGCAGGATCAGGCGCTGCATCTGCGGGTCGTCCGCGCCGAGCGCGTCCAGCGCGGCGCTGGCTTGCGCGCTCGGCAGCGCGGGCTGGGCGCCGGGCGAGGAGGGCCGGCCCGGTGCGCCGCGCGGGGCGATCGCAGTGGCGTAGTACAGGCCGTGGTCATGGGTGCGCACGGCGGTGCGCTCGGACGACATGCCGGCGCGCGCGATGCGCCAGAGCTCGCTCATGTCCTCGCGGAAGACTTCGGTCAGCAGGTGGCCGCGCACATCCTCGGGCTTGCCGCCGCGCTGTCCTTCGGCGGCGTCGGCCAGCCGCAGCTTGCGCCGGMCGCCGCTGTTGATGCCCCGGATGACGCCGTCGGCGTCGAAGGCGACCATGATCTCGCTGTCCACGTCCAGCAGCGACCACGTCGAGCCCAGCCGCAGGATCCATTGGTCGCGGAAGTAGCGCAGGAAATTGGCATCCTCGATCATCTGCGCGTACATGGTGGTCATCTGCAGCGCCAGGTGCTGTCCCTCGCGCGGCGCCGGGGCGCTTAGCGCGGAGACGTCGAGCACGCCCAGGAAGCCGCCGGTGGGATCGAACAGCGGTGCGCTGTTGCACGTGAGCGAGATGTGGGACACGTCGAAGTGGTCGGTCTGGTGGCAGGTCACCGGCGCCTGCTCGACGATGCAGGTGCCGACCGCGCAGGTGCCGGCGCGCGGCTCGCTCCAGTCCGCGCCGAGGTAGAGCCCGGCGTGCTTGAGCTCCTGCTCCCAGTGGTCGTTGCCGATGAAGTCCACGGTCACGCCATGGGCGTCGGTGAGCAGCAGCACGCAGTCCAGGGCGGACACACGCTTGTAGAGCTGCTCCATGCCGGTACGCGCCACGCCGAGAAAGTCCTCGATCTGGTCCTTGTGTTCGCGCAGGCGCTGCGCTTCCACGATATAGGCGGGCACCGGCCGGCTCGGATCGAGGCCATAGTCGTTGAAGCAGCGCAGCCAGGAGCGCTCGATGGTGCCGTCGGCCGCGCCGGGCTGCCGCGAGAAGGCGAGCAGGCGCTCGATATGTGCCCGGTGTGCTTGTTGCAGCACGGTTGTCTCCTTGGCCGGTTCATGTGGTGGGCTGGCCGGGGCGATCGGATGCCCGGCGCGGCGCTGGCTCTACGCTAATCGATTTGGCCGCCCCCCGCAATGCGGCGGACGGCCATCCGGCCGGTTCAGAGCTCGCGCCGTTGCAGCGCGCCGGCAATGTACCCGGCCTGGCGGATCGCCAGCGCCACGATGGTGAGGGTGGGGTTGGACGCCGAGCTGGAGGCGAACTGGCTGCCGTCGGAGACGAACAGGTTGGGGATATCGTGGCTCTGGCCCCAGCGGTTGACCACGCCGTCGCTGGCCTTGGCGCTCATTCGGTTGGTGCCCATGTTGTGGCTGGCGGGATAGGGCGGCATGTCGATCACGCGCGTGGCGCCGACCGCTTCCGACATCTTGCGGAACTGGGCCAGCCCGTGGGCGCGGATGGCGGCATCGTTGGCGTGGTCGGTCTTGCTCACGATCGGCACCGGCAGGCCGTACTGGTCCTTCTCCGTGGCATGCAGGGTAATGCTGTTGCGCTCCTGCGCCAGGTCTTCGCCGCATACCCAGACGCAGCTCATGTGGTCGTACATTTCCAGCGCCGAGGAGACGTCGCGGCCCCAGCCGCCCGGCTTCATGAAGGCGGCGGTGAAGGGCAGGCCAAGCGCCAGCCCTTCCAGGTGATAGCCGCCAAAGAAGCCGCGGTTGGTGTTGAGCCGGGCTTCGTCGGAGACCACCGCCGCCAGCGCGGTGCCGCGGTACATATAGACCGGCTTGCGGTGGATTGCCACGGCCGCGGCGGTAGTGTGGTTGAGGTAGTTGCGGCCAACCTGGCCGGAGGAATTGGCGAGACCTTGCGGGAATTTGCTGCTGGCCGAATTCAGCAGCAGGCGCGGCGATTCGATCGAGTTGCCGGCCACGCAGACGATGCGCGCGCGCTGGAACTGGCGGCGGCCGCGTTCGTCCACGTAGAGCACGCCGGTGACCTTGCCGGCGGCGTCGTGCTCGATCTGCAGCACCATGGATTGCGGCCGCAATTCTGCTTTGCCGGTGGCCACGGCGCGCGGTACCTCGGTGTAGAGCGTGGACCATTTGGCGCCGATCTTGCACCCCTGCATGCAGAAGCCGATCTGCATGCAGCCCGGGCGCCCGTCGTAGGGCTGCGAGTTGACCGCCATGGGCCGCACGATTTCCTTGTAGCCGATCTTGCGCGCGCCCGCCGCCAGCACCTTGTAGTGGTTGTTCTCGGGCAGGGCCGGCAGGCCGGACGCGGCAGTGGTGGTCACGCCCATCTTCTTTTCGGCGAGGTCATAGAACGGCGCGAGCTCGTCGTAAGTGATGGGCCAGTCGATCAGGTTGGCGTCCTTCACGGCGCCATAGGTGCTGCGGTTGTGGAAGTCGTGCGGCATGAAGCGCAGCGCCACGCCGGACCAGTGCACCGTGGAGCCGCCCACGCCCTTGACGATCCAGGCCGGCAGGTTGGGGTAGGTCTTGGTGTGATGCCAGCCGCCGGCCGAGATGCGCTTGTCCAGCCACGAGATCTTGTTGAACATTTCCCACTCGTCATTCTCGAAATCGGCTTGCGCAAAGTGCTTGCCGGCTTCGAGGATCACGCTGCGTACGCCGCGCTGGGCCAGTTCGTTGGCGAGCGTGCCGCCGCCCGCGCCGGAACCGATGATGACGACCACGCTGTCGTCTTTGAGGTCGAACTTCGTTGCCATGCTTGTCTCCATGCGCCGCTCCGGGGGGATTGCCGTAGCCCGGGCGGCCTCTTGTCGGGGGAATGCCGGTGCCGGCGGCTCAGAGCCAGTCGATATCGTCGAAGCCGCGGTGCAGGTAGCCGCCTTTCTCCCAGGACGAACCCTCGTAGCCCAGAAGGGGCCAGACCGCCTTGTTGTTGTAGAGGCCAGTGACCAGCTCGCCGCGCACTTTCTCGAAGAAGGGCGTGGCCTCGATGTCCTGCAGCAGTGCCACGCGATCGCTCTCCTTGGCGATTTCGCCATAAGGGCGGCCGAAGCGTTCGCGCGCCGCGGCATCCAGCGCGGCAGCGCCCTGCTGCAGCAGGGTGCGCGTGGCCTTGTTGCCGGCGGCGGACTTCTCCAGCGGGACGATGGCGTCGACGTAGTAGCGGTCGGACAGCTTGTCGTGGGGGAAGATATCGCGCGACATGGCCACCAGCGTGCGCGCGGTGGCCGGGCCGAGCGCGCGCATGGATGCCGTCATGGCTTCGCGCGGCGGCTGGGCCAGCGCCGCCGGTACCACCGCCACGCCGATGGCGGCAAGGCCGCCGCCGCGCAGGAAGCCCCGGCGTGAAACGGTGGGCTGCTTGCGCAGGATACGCATGGTGGTGCCGGCGCCAGGGCCGGCAGGCTGTGGGGATTTCATCGGTTTTGTCTCCAGTTGTTGTGGGAGCGCGGTGCGGGCGTTGTCCGCCCTCCGGGCTCGGTGCATGGCATGGCTTGTCGCCGGTCGCCGCCGCCTCCCGCCGCCTCTCGTCGCTTTGCGCGGCTTGCCGGGGCGGCGCCGTTCATCACGGGCCGGGCACGGCGCGCAGCGCGCCGCCGGCCGGTGCCGGGCGCGTCCTGGGGCGGGGTTGGCYGGGTTCGGCACGCTCGCCAAGCACGTCGATCAGCATGTGGTGCAGCCGCTCGGCCAGCACCGTGGCCATCAGCGGCGCACCCAGTTGTTCTGCACAGGACGTGGTGCAGGCGCGCAGGCGGTCGGCATCGGCGGGATCGCCGCCGAGCGCGCCGCACAGCAGCGGCCATTCGGGCGGGGCGATCAGCGTGCCCGAGGTCAGCAGCACGCCGGTACGCCGGCGCACCTGTGCCAGGCCGACGATCTTGCGCTGGCCCACCACGACTTCCCAGGGCGAGAGCCCGCCGAAGCAGGCCCACTTCAGCGCATCCGCCGGCGGGGCCAGCCGCGCTTCCTCCGGCGGCACCGCATAGGCCGCGATGCCGAGGTCCCGCAGCAGCCCGGCGTGCAGCACGCCCAGCCAGCGGTAGCTCGACACCGTACCGGTGCCGACCAGGGCGTGGCCGGCGGGCAGCACGATCGAGGCCGACAGCATCCACGGGCCGGTCAGCACGGCGCCGCCGCCCGAATCCCGCTGCGCAAACGGGGTGGTGCAGCCTGCCAGGCGCTCGCGCAGGGATGCCTGCGCGCAGCCGAGCACGATGCCCGGCGCGGCGTAGGTCCACAGGCGCACGGCCGGGCGCAGCACCGGCTCCGCCAGGCGGGCCCGGTTCCAGGCTTGCTCTTCGGCACAGCTCGCACCGCTGGCGAGGAAGGCGGGGGCGAGCATCACAGGCCTTCCACGGTTTCCAGCCGCGTCTTGAGGTCGGTCAGGAAGCGCGCTGCCGGATAGCCGTCCACCGCGCGGTGGTCGAAGACCAGGTGCAGGCCCATCATTGGCGCCACCGCGATCCAGTCGTCCTTGACCACGGCCCGCTTGGCCACCCGCGTCACGCCGAGGATGGCGGCCTGCGGCACATTGAGGATGGGCGTGAAGCTGTCGATGCCGGTCGAGCCCAGGTTGGTCACGGTGAAGGTGCCGCGCTGGTAGGCGCCGGCCGGCAGCGTGCCGGCGCGCGCGCCGGCGGCCAGGGCGCGGCTCTCGGTAGCGATCTGCGCCACCGACCTGGTGTCCACGTCGCGCAGCACCGGCACCATCAGGCCCTCATCGAGGCTGACCGCGAGGCCGAGGTTGATGTTCGGCATCAGCTCGATCTCCTTTTCCAGCACGCGCGCGTTCAGGCGCGGGTGCTGGCGCAGGGTCAGCGCCACGGCGCGCAGCACGAAGGCGGTGAGCGTGATCTTGCATTCGGGCCCCAGGTTCTGCTGCATGGTGTGGCGCGCCAGTTCCAGCAGGGTCACGTCCACCTCGACCGAGTGCGCCACGCGCGGCACGGCCCAGCCCGCGCTCATATTGCGCGCGATGGCGCCACGCATGCCCGTCAGCGGCACGGTGACGCGCGCGTCGGCGCCGGCCGCCGCCGTAGCCGGCGGGCTGCTCAGGACGGAAGCAAGGCTGTGGCTCATGATCTCGGCTCCAGCCGGGCCAGCACGGCGCCGCGCCCGAAAGTGTCCTGCGCCGCCACTGCCAGCGCGGAGACGATGCCGTCGGCGGGCGCGACGATCTCATGCGTGGTCTTGACCAGCTCGGCCACGCCCAGCGGCTGGCCCGCGCTGACCGCGTCGCCGGGCTTGACCAGCCACTCCTGCAACAGGGCTTCGGTGCCGTCTTCCACGTCCTGCCAGACGGTGTCGGCCATCGTTACGTCGGTCATGCTGCTTCTCGCTTCAGTTGATAGGAAAGAGGGCGGTCCTGCACCAGGGCGCGCACCTGCGCGGCAATGGTGTCGACCTGCGGAATCACGTATTGCTCGAGCGGGCGCGAGAAGGGGATGGGCACGTCGGGCACGGCCAGGCGCCGCACCGGCGCGCGCAGCGCCACGCTATCGAGGTTCTCCGCCACGATCGCAGCGATCTCGCCAGACAGGCCGAAGCTCAGGTAATCCTCGTCCGCCACCAGCAGGCGGCCGGTCTTGGCTACCGAGCGCAGCACCGTCTCGCGGTCGAGCGGGACGATGGTGCGCAGGTCGATCACCTCCACGTCGATGCCTTCGGCCGCCAGCTGCTCGGCCGCCAGCAGCGATTTCTGCACCATCTGCGAGAGCGTGACGATGGTCGCGTCGCGGCCGGAGCGCGCCACCCGCGCCTGGCCGAAGGGAATGGCGTAAGCCTCCTCGGGGACGGCGTTGGTGCTGCCCTCGAAGTAGGACATCCACGACAAGCCCATGATGCMCTTGTGGTAGCAGAACACCACCGGGTTGTCGTCGCGGATGGCCTGGATCATCAGGCCCTTGGCGTCGTAGGCGTTGGACGGCACCACCACCTTCATGCCCGGCATGTGGGCAAAGCTGGCGTACAGGCATTGCGAATGCTGGGCGGCATCGTTGTAGCCGCCGCCGATGCCGGTCATCACCACCGCCGGCAGGCCCACGCGCCCGCCGGACATATAGGTGTTCTTGGCGAGGTGGTTGTAGATCTGGTCGAAGCACACCCCGAAGAAGTCCACGAACATCAGTTCTGCGATCGGGCGCAGCCCTTGCGCGGCGGCGCCGATGGCCGCGCCCATGAAGGCGGTTTCCGAGATCGGCGTATCCATGATGCGATCGGGCCCGAAGCGGTCCAGCAGGCCGGTGGTGGCGCTGAAGATGCCGCCGTACTTGCCGATATCCTCGCCCATCACG
>NZ_JBFTSF010000289.1:0-7447 GCF_056399905.1 Cupriavidus sp. 01L46 | reverse complement strand
GTTCCATCCCGGGCAGTGCCCTCCTGATACAAGTTGACAGTCACGTTCGGCACGTTGGGCGTCCAGCTCGTGTGGATCAGCAGCGCGGGATCATCAAACGGACGCGTAGACGCGTAGATCACTTCACCCTTGATGCCACCGTTCTCATTGTCGGCGAACGGCGTCTTGCCAAACTCGATGAACGAACTCTGGCCCGAGAAGCCTTGCCAGCCAAGGGTGGTCACCGACGGCGGATCGATCCGGCCGGTCGACGGGTTGGCGGCGCTGTGGCCGGGGTGCAGGATCGAATAGCCGGTGCAATCGGCGTTGTCGCAGTACACCGCGCCGGGGACCCGTAGCTTGTCAGGCAGATGTGCAGTCGCGGATTCCGTTGTGTTGGCAAAATTCGCCGCAATGTTMGACTTACCGCCACCAGGCGTGCCATCCGGCGGACCGCCGGCGTCATAGACCACGTGCACACCCGTCTGCTTGAAACGGGTCGTATCGGCTTCCACCACATACCAGTTGAACAGCGGGAAGATCTCGTTGAACGCGGCGTAGCCGTTGAGGTCGGTATTGTTGAAATTGGAGTAGCTGCCATCGCGGAAGCGGATGTTGGTCGGAACCAGCGTGAGGCCAGGCTCGCCGTCTTGCGAAACGCCATCACGATTCAGATCGACGAACGTTCTCGTATAGAGATTCGTGTGCCATTGCAGGACCGCAAGATCTCCGACGTTGACGCTCCTCGCGTTGGGTCCAAGCTGTACCGCCGTGGCGAGGCCATCGACGATCTGGTCGTTCCACTGGTCGAACACCGTCAGCCTGAATGTGCCATCGGGAATGCCGGAAAAGCTGAACTCGCCCTTGTCGTTGCACTTGGTGAAGGCAATATCCTCGCCGTCCGGATCCCCCAGGCTCACATAGCATTGCGTGAAAGCCAGGGAGTCGCGCGAGCCACTACCGTAGAGATGCTGGTTGGGCGGCCGGCTGTAGTGCAGGTTGGTGATTCTGCCGTTGACCGCATTGGCGCACGAGGCTCCAGAACGGTCGCATAGGCCGGACTTCGCGGCATTGGTCCTGCGATCATTGATGATCTTCGCGTTGGCGAAGCCGACGGAGACGTGGAAGCCGGCCGGGCCAAACTCCTGGAAGTACGCCGGGCCGCCTACCTTGATGAAGGCATCATGGGCTTTCTGTCCGTCGAGCGTATTCGTCTGGAGCCACTCCTCGCCCTTGGCAATTCTGTCGGCTGCCGGCGTGGCCACCACGCCGTATCTGCCGGGCATCAGGTTGGCGATGATGGCCTGGCCGACCAGCGGGGAAAGTGTCTTGCCGTCGGACTCATATTTCGGACAGGTGGGAATCATGCCGACCAGTCCGTCTTTCGCCGACTTCGGCGTTGGCGAGATCGGGCACGCATTCAGGTGCGTGAGCGGATCAATCATCCCTTGCAGAGAGTTGGACAGGGGCATGTTGAACATGTCATACGTCATTTGCCCGGTGGCATCGCCTGTACCGCCCGCATCGTCGAAGAGCTTGATCTCGAAGCCTCCCAGTCCCGGTTCCCGGGACGTCCCGAAGCCCTCGGTGCCGCCGCTGACGTCGACTTCGCCGTTGAGCGGTGCGTCATCCTCGAACACGAACACCGAGACCTTCGCCGTCGCCAGCGGCGTTTGTTGCAGCGGTATGTTGACCGTCTTCTGTGCAGGCGCGATCGGCGCGCCGCCCATGCCGTGGCCACAGGTTCCCGTTCCGGGGGCGAAATCCGCGACCGACGGGCAGTCCTTGGCAATACTGAAAGGCCTCTGCGGTCCATTGGGATTGGCCGGATCGACCGGCTGGGGTCCCCCCGCACCCGCGGAGAAGGTGTTGCCGGCATCACCGGGCAAAATCGAAATGTAGTAGTGCTTGGCCGGGTCGAGCGCCACCTGGCTCGGGTCGACCGGGGCCTGCTGCGCGGAGTCCGTGCGGCAGACGCCATTGCCAACATCGCACACGGCTGGCATGTGCGAATTGCTCGCCGGGTCGAAGACAGTCTGCCCCGCCTCGCAGGCGACTTTCCCGACACAGCCCGCGGCAATGACAGGCATATAGCTGGTATGGAAACTGGTCCCCAGACTCGGCACAGGCAGCGCCGGGCAATTGGCCGGCCGCGTGGCGGAGTTCACCTGGCATGCGGGGTCGATCTGGAAGGTGCGGTCTTCCTCGATGATCCAGCGGTAGTCGGTGATCTTGACCGGCGTTGCCCCCGGTCGCACGCTCGGCGCGTCAAATACGTTTACGACCAGGCCACTGCCGCCCTTGAACGTCACCGTCACCGTGGCGGCATTGCTCGGCGTCTTCTGCGAATTCACCGCCTTGTACTTGAAGGTCACGCTAGCCGTCGTCGCGGCGCCCGGCGCAGCCGTGGGTATTGCCGTGAACGAGCCGTCCGCGTTCAGCGTGACCGTGCCGCCTGTGGCGCTACCGGCGACCAGCGCGGCAGTCAGCGGAAGCTGCGAAGGATCGCTATCGTTCGCCAGCACGCCGGGCGCGCCGATCTGCAACCGCGATGCGATATTGCTGGCGAAGCTATCGCCGCCGGCTGTGGGCGCCCCCCCCTTGCAACTACCGGTACAGGCGCCCAGCGTCACCTTCGCCGTCAGTGCGGCGTTTCCGTTAGCCTGGTACGTGAAGCTGTCGGACGCGGTGCCAGCATTGGGCACGTAGGTAAACGTACCATCAGGATTCAAGGTGACCGTGCCGCCCGTGGGTGCTGTCAGCAGCTTGACGCCATAGACGCCCACGTCGTTGGCGACCACGCCCTTGGCGGGGTCCGCCACCGTCAGGCTACTGCCCGAAACCAGGAAGTAGGAGTCGGGGTTGGCCTTCGCAGTCACCCCGCTGGAGGGCAAAGTGGCGCCATTGGCACCGACATATGCCATCATGCCGCCGTCGCGCTGATTGTTGGTGGATAGACTCAACTGACGATCAAACACCGCCAGGGCTGCTGGCGCGGTCGCCGGAGCGACAGCCACGGGGGCATTGATCAGTACATCATAAGTCTTGCCTGCCGCCAGGAATACTTCATTCTGCACTCGCCGGTTCCCCGGGAGGAGATTGCCATCCTCCGCTACCAGTGACAGCCCCGAAACCACCTTGGGCGTACCCGAGCTGTTGTCGGTGGTCAGGGCCCCTACGATGGACGGTACATGCATGCGCAGACCAGCGTTGACGAAGCGCACCAGGACACTGCCGGTGGCGTTGGCAGGGTTCGTCGAGAACAGCGAACCGGCGATCTTGGTTCTGTCGAAAGCGACGCCATTGACAAGGTAGTAGCGCGGATCGTAGTTGACGGCCGGCGGATAGCACGCGGCCGCGCCGTCGCTGCAGATCACGCCAGTCAAGGTCAACGCCGCAACGATCTGCGCCCCGGTGCCCGTGGCACTCGTTACCGTGACGGCGGGAACGGCGTAATAGCCCGTACCGGCACTGTCAACCGTGATACCCGTGATAGCGCCGCCGCCATCCACGCTTGCGACATGAGCCGTCGCCGCTACCGAAGCGCCGCCACCGGAGAACGCGACGAGATCGCCAACCTTGTAGCCGGTACCGGCGATGGGGTTGCCGGCGGAGTCGAGTGCCACCGAGATGGAGCTGACCGAGTCCCTGAGGACGCGCGAGGAGGTTTCGCTGAAATTCGCCGACGACACAGCCGTGGCCACTGCGGCATTCTGCGTGGCATCGATTTCACTGAGCAGCAGCGGAGCGTCCGCGTTGTAGGTGACGCCCGGATAGGCGGTGCCCAGCGCGGGCACTACGGGAGCAGTGGTAACCACCAGCACGCCGTAAAGACCCATCGGACCCTGGATGGAGGGGTGGGTTCCCGATTCAATCAGGTAGGTACCGGGCTTGAGATTGTTCCAGGTCAGCGCCGTTGGGCTTGCGCCCGTGGTCGTCGCCACTTCGGTTGCCAGGGACTGCACACGCGGCCCCTGCGCGGGCGGATTGAAGGTGGCGCCATTGCTATCCCCGGCAATCGGCCAGGTAACGGCCTGCACCGCATGGTTCGGGCTGGGCATCATGGTCCGCGCGGTGCCCAGACCGCCGCCCAATTGCCCCACGATCACCAGCGACGTCGGTATGCCCGAGGTGGCGCCTGGAGGCACCGGCAGGTGATTGGTAAGATTGATCGTCAGATTGCCGGGAGGGACGGTAATCACCACGGGCGTCCAGCTCGTCCCGGCATTCGGGTTCAAGCCTTTGCAGGTGGCGGGCGCGGCGACGCCGGTGCAGCTGTAGCCCCACATCGGCACGATCTGTCCGTCGGGAAGCGTGGTGCTGGTGGCGCTCGCCGTCAGGTTGACGCTCTGCGCGAAGGACACGCAGCTCGCCATGGAGAGGATCGATGCAGCGAGGCCTGTCTTGACCAAGTCGAAGAGGCTCGCCTTGAACTGGTTGGATCTCATCGCGTTTCCCCTGACCTCTAGTTGGCTTCGTTGATCGTGAAGGCTTGCGGATCGACGAGCATCATCATCATCATCCCGCCCGGGAAGATATTGTTCGTGGTGATCTCACGCTCATTGTGCGAGTGCCACATGAAGGCAAAACCAGCCTCGCTCGTGGGCGGGTTCGCGATCGTGCCTGATGGTGGCGTGGTACCCGTGGGCCCGACAGCGCGGGTTGTCGCATCCGGCCCCAGGTAGGGACTGCCGCCGTACCAGGTGCCGTTCGTCAGGATGTTCGCATCGGGCAGCGTCACGGGACCGCCGCTGCCTACCTGCCCGAACGGGTGGGTTTCGAGAGGCTTGTTATGATCCTGGCACCATTCGTAGTAGTTCGGCGCCAGCGGGTCGCTCGTGTAGTACCCATTGGCATCCGGAACGCAGACCACGGGCTTGTTGAGGTATGCGGGGAACGCCTGGTCCGTGTACACGGCACCATCGCTGTGGCCATATACGTCCCAGTTCAATCCCTTGCCGGTCCAGTAGAAGATGCCATCCATCGCCATGCCCGGCGTGGTCGTCGTGGTAAAGAGCAGCGGCCCCGCAGGCGTGGCATTGTCGGTCTGGCTCAGCAGGAGGTTGCCATCGCGCGCCAGCACCCGCACATGATTGCCGTGTTCGTGGAAGGGATGCTGCCAGCGGCCGGTGCCGATGATTCTCAGCAGCACAAGCTCGCCGGGATGCATGTGCGGATYGCCGTTGTACGGCTGGTGCGGATATTGCACCGCGTAGTTCGGGTCCATGTCATCGGGCATGGAGCGCCCGTTGATCATGAAGTAAGCCGGATGGTAGGGCTCGGTCTCGACAGTCATGCAGCCATTGGGGCGCGTGCATGCCTTCCCTGCCGTGGTGCCGACCTGCTGCTCCGCTTGGGCATGGATGCGCGGATCCATCTCGGAGAACTGGAACAGGTACTCGCGGTCATAGCATGCGGCACTGTTGGTGTAGGCCGCGGCGGCGTTTCGGTAGTCAGTCTGACCGTCAGGGAGCGTGCTGCCGACGGCACGGCAGCCAGCAGGGACGGTGGTCGGCAGGACGATGATCGCACCATACAGCCCCATTTCTATCTGCAGGTCGCTCTGCGTGCCGCTGTAGTAGCCATGGGTACCCTCCGTCGTCGCGACGAAGGTATAGGTGACCGAGCCGCCGTGCGCGGCCTCCCTCGTGAGCAGCCCTGGCACTCCGTTCGACGTGGTGACCTGGAACCCGGGAAAGAGAATCGAAGTGTTGCCCGCGGCGGCCGGCAGGTTATTCCTGAGCGTCACCGTCACGGTGTCGCCCTTCCTGACGATCAGCGTCGGCCCCGGTATCTGCATGCTCGGGCAAGCCGCGCCGGGGATAGCCGCCGGCGAAAAACCGGCCGGCGCGGTGCCGCCAGTCCGGCAGCCGTACCCCCAAGAATAGACGCTCGATCCATCGGGCTGGCTGATGCGGGCCGCCTCGGCAGTCAGATCGAAACTCGTCCCGGTAATGCCCGGCGCGGCGGCTTGCGCCGGCATGCAGAGCAGCGCGGCGAGGATAACCGCCGCGAGCCCTGCGAGGCCTGCGATCCACGTGTTTCTGGTGATGTGGCCCACGGCTCTTCTCCCACTAGTTGGTGCAGACCTTGGTAGCCGGGTCCACTGCAGCGCAGATGTGGACCTCGGTCATCAAGCCACCGAAGTTCTCGGCGTCATTCGAAAGGTGATCCAGGTTCGGCGTGTACAGGTAGTACGTCGATCCCACGGGGTAGCGATTCTTGTCGCTTGCGTCCAGGATCACATCCACCGACTCGCCGCCGCCCAGGGTGATCGAATTCGTGTAGTAGGTCATGTCGTTGCCGGACATGTCGCGCAACAGCCGCGCGTTGACGCCGACCACGTGCATCGGGATGCCGAGCGAGGCCAGCGTCTGGAACTCGCTGACATCGAGATCCGAGATCCTGAGCAGGGCCTTGCCGCCAAGCGGGATGTTGATCAGCGTCGGCAGCGGCTGCGAGAAATGCGAGGTGCCATCGGCTACCTGCGTACTCATCGCCCCGGGCGTGACCGTGTCCGGATAGCTTCGTCCGTTCAGCAGAAAGTACTTGTCCTTCATGTCGGTAAAGGGTTCCGGGTTGAAGGTCATGCCGACGAAGTGGAAGTTCGGATCGAATCCATGGATCTGGATCGGATACTCGACGTCATAGGCGGTCGAGCCGTCACCATCGTTATAGGCATATAGCGTCGGCGAGTTGCTCTTGTTGACCTGGTGAACAGCGCCGTTGTTCACGCGCGGAAGAGGCGTCGAGCACAGGATATCGGTTCCGCACCTGGTACGCGGATCGCTCTGCTGGGCCTGCAGCGCAGCGTACAGCGACGCTCCGCTCGGGACGCGGTTCTGACGAGGCCGGACATAGATCTGGCCCACCATGCCCATCTGGAGGTGTTCCGGGGGGGTGATGTGGCAATGCCAGAAGTACGTACCGGCATCCGGAGCCAGGTAGTAATACGTGAAGCTGCCGCCGATATTGATGGCAACGGAAGCATCGGGCACACCATCGTAGAACGACGAGGCGTTCGGATAGCCGTGGAAGTGCACCGTATGCTGCTCGAACAGGTCGGGACGCATGATCATGCCGACGTTCGTCAGTGTGAGGAAGAACTCGTCGTCCTCGTCGATCGCCATGGTGGGGGCCGGTATGTTGCCGTTCATCACGCCGACATCCATGATGGGCCGTGGATCGACGTGCCCGGTGAGTGCGTTGCCGGCATTCGGATCCGGGACGAGGCCGACCGCGCCATTGACAGACGGCCAGGCAGAATTGAACACCGAAGCCGGCTCCGTGCCGGGCAGGCCCTGCTTGATATCCGCGAGACCCGACAGAGGACCGAACGAGAACATATAGGTCTGTGTCCCGTCGCCCATCGTCGAGTAGCCGTCGCCGCCCGAGATCTGCTGACACTTGATGCCATCGCTGACCACGCCCGCTGCCGACTTCGGGTGAAGCGCCGTATCGTCCGGGC
>NZ_JBFTSF010000288.1:0-13701 GCF_056399905.1 Cupriavidus sp. 01L46 | reverse complement strand
GAGCATAGCTGCGCGAGCGTCGCACGCACGAGTTCGCCGGCGTACACGATGACTTCCTCGGCGATCTGCTCCTTACCTCTCGGGAAGTAGTGATAGAGCGAGCCTTTTGGCGCGCCGCTCAATGCAACGATGTCATTGGTGCCGCTGGCGGCGTAGCCATACCGGCGAAAGAGCACGGCGGCGGCGCGGACGATCTTGTCCCGATGTTTAGCTTGGGCGGCCATGTGATGAAGTCCTCGGTCGTTGGCGGGGTTGATATCCTGCAAAAATTATATAGACTGGTCTACATTAAAAATAGTGGTTGAGCCATCACAGCCTCAACGATACGACCAGGAGACACCACGATGACCAGTGCCACGGCCGAACATGCCGACCTTCCCGCCGACCTTCCCGCCGGCTTCGCGCCGCATTTTCGCCATAGTCCGTTGACCGACCCCTGGGAGCCGCTGTACTCGAGGCGCTCGGACCAGGCCATCGTGCTGGCGGTGAAGCTCGCCCAGGCCCACACCAACGCACGCGGCTTTGCTCATGGCGGGCTGATCACGGCCTTGGCGGACAACGCCATGGGGCTGTCGTGCGGCATGCAATTCGCCGAGCCGCGCAGCCTGGTCACTGTGAACCTGTCGATCGACTTCCTCAACGTCGCAAGGATCGGGCAGTGGMTGATGTTCGAAACGTCATTCACCAAGGTCGGCGGCACGCTGTGCTTTGCCCAGGCTTTCGTCACCGCCGACGGCGTGGCTTGCGCCAGGGCCAACGCGACTTTCCGGGCCATGCAGTGAGTTTTTCCTTGGATCTCAATCAGGCAGGGTAATGCAATGACAGCAGATACGAGCGGCACCAGCGCGACCACCAGTGCGATCACCAGCGGCGCCTATTCGCTGGACACGGTCAAGCGTGTCAACCAGGCTGCCGCCTTCAACCGGTGGCTGGGCTTCGAGGTGATCAGCGCGCAGGGCGGGGCGGCGGAACTGCGCATGGCCTGGCATGACCAAGCCACGCAATACGCGGGATTCCTCCATGCGGGCGTGATCKGCGCCCTGGTCGATACCGCCTGCGGGTTCGCGGCCACCACGGTAGGTGGGCCGGTGATGGCTTCCCACTATTCGGTGAACTGCATGGCACCGGCCGTGGGGCAGGCGTTCGTGGCGCGGGCCAGCGTGACCAAGGCAGGCAAGCGGCAGGTGTTTGCAAGGGCGGAAGTGTTCGCGGAGCAGGCCGGCGGCGAGCTGCGGCTGGTGGCCTCGGGCGAGGTCATCTTCGTGCCTGTCGAGCCACAGACCGCCAAGCCACCCGTGCCGCACGATTGAGATGCTTGATCTGGCTTCATTAGCGCAATTAACGGCCAGGCATTTGCMTCCTACGACCCGACCGGTGCCATCTCATGAGATCCCGCAATTCCCGCCGCGCGCGGCTTCGGCTAGCCAGGCAAGCCTGCAGGGCGAGAGGTACGGCGCAAATGGAAAATGGCAGTCCGCTCGCTACGCGACCGGACTGCCATTMAAGCGGCGCGGACAGGGCGGGAGATGCTGGTCCACTCTGGCGATCGTTGCAGATCGTGGCAGCTTCGGGATTGTCCCGGTGGCGAGCGCCGTGGCTAGCCGCGCAGACTACGCGTGCCTTGCAAAATGTGCCCGCCATGACCGACACGAATTTCCGCGTAGCACGATTGGATGACCTGGATGGCTTGCTCTTGCTTTACAGGGAGCTGCGGCCGGCAGATCCGGACTTTGATGGCCCGTCGGCCGCGCAGGCGCTGGCACGCGTGCTGCAGAGCGATGCAACGCGCCTTGTGGTGGCGGAGCACGGTGGCAAGCTCGCCGCAACCTGCATGCTGGCAATCATCCCGAGCCTGCCCAGGCTCGGCCAACCGATCGGGCTGCTCGAACATGTGGTGACCGCAGCCGCCTGGCGTGGGCGCGGGATTGGCCTGGCGATGCTTCGTCATGCTCTGGCGCTGGCCTGGCAGGCGGGCTGCTGCAAGGTCATGATGCTGTCGGGGGCGCAGCGCGAGGCGGCGCATCGGCTGTATGTCGCGGCGGGATTCGACGGCGACCGCGAGCGCGGCTTTGTCATCAAGGCGCCCATGGCGGGCTGAAACGCAGGGGGCCGGCATGGGGCCGGGTCCCCTGGAACTACACATCTACGCAGCTACGCACCTAAGGACATGGCGCACCCGCTCAAACGCATCCAGCGTGAAACCCGTGCGGCCACGTCAGCGTGCTTCAGAACGCGTCGCCCGGCACGCGCACCCATCCTTCCATCAGCACGCGGGCGCTGCGGCTCATGATGGCCTTGGTCACGGTCCATTCGCCATCGACCTGGCTGGCTTCGGCGCCCACCCGCAAGGTGCCCGAGGGATGGCCGAAGCGCACTGCGTTGCGCTCGCCACCGCCGGCAGCCAGGTTCACCAGCGTGCCGGTGATGGCCGCCGCGGTGCCGATGGCGACCGCGGCCGTGCCCATCATGGCGTGATGCAGCTTGCCCATGGACAAGGCGCGCACGAGCAGGTCGACGTCGCCGGCCGCAACCTGTTTGCCGCTGGAGGCCACGTAGTCGGCCGGCTCGGCGACAAAGGCGACTTTCGGCGTGTGCTGCCGGGTGGCCGCCTCATCGATATGTTTGATCAGACCCATGCGCACCGCGCCGTGGGCGCGAATGGTCTCGAACATCGCCAGGGCCTTGGCATCGCCATTGATGGCGTCCTGCAGCTCCGTGCCCTTGTAGCCGATGGCTTGCGCATTCAGGAAGATGGTCGGGATGCCGGCATTGATCATGGTGGCCTTGAGCGTGCCGACGCCCGGCACCTCCAGGTCGTCGACCAGGTTGCCGGTGGGGAACATGGCGCCGCTGGCGCCGTCTTCCTCGGCTGCCGGATCCATGAACTCGAGCTGGACTTCGGCGGCGGGGAAGGTCACGCCGTCCAGCTCGAAGTCACCGGTTTCCTGCACGGCGCCATTGGTGATGGGTACGTGCCCGATGATGGTCTTGCCGATATTGGCCTGCCAGATGCGCACGATGGCCACGCCGTTGTGCGGGATGCGGCTGGGGTCKACCAGGCMGGCGCTGATGGCGAAGGGGCCGACGGCGGCGGAGAGGTTGCCGCAGTTGCCGCTCCAGTCGACAAACGGCTGGTCGATGGAGACCTGGCCGAACAGGTAGTCGACGTCGTGATCGGGCTTGCTGCTTTTTGAGAGGATGACGGTCTTGCTGGTGCTGGAGGTAGCAGCACCCATGCCATCGATCTGCTTGCCGTAGGGATCTGGGCTGCCGATGACGCGCATCAGCAGCGCGTCGCGGGCGGCGCCCGGCACTTGCGCGGCTTCGGGCAAATCCTGCAGACGGAAGAACACGCCTTTGCTGGTCCCGCCACGGATGTAGGTGGCGGGGATCTTGATCTGGGGTACGTGGGCCATGGAATACTCGTCCTGATGAAAGCGGGCGGTACGTTGCCATACCGCCCGAACACGTTGCTGGTCGATGCGCCTGCGCGCGCTTACGCAGCGGCCTTCGACGATTCGAGGAAGTCCTGCGCAAAGCGCTGCAGCACGCCGCCGGCTTCGTAGATCGACACTTCTTCCGCGGTATCGAGGCGGCAGGTCACCGGCACTTCCACGCGCTCGCCGTTCTTGCGATGCATCACCAGGGTGAGCTCGCAGCGCGGCGTGCGTTCGCCGATCACGTCGTAGGTCTCGGTGCCGTCGATGCCCAGCGTGGTGCGGTTGACACCAGGCTTGAACTCCAGCGGCAGCACGCCCATGCCGACCAGGTTGGTGCGGTGGATGCGCTCGAAGCCTTCGGCCACGATCGCCTCCACGCCGGCCAGGCGCACGCCCTTGGCGGCCCAGTCGCGCGAGGAGCCCTGGCCGTAGTCGGCGCCGGCAACAACGATCAGTGGCTGCTTGCGGGCCATGTAGGTCTCGATGGCTTCCCACATGCGGGTGACCTTGCCCTCTGGCTCGATGCGGGCAAGCGAGCCTGGCTTGACCTTGCCGTCCACCACCACCATTTCGTTCTTCAGGGTGGGGTTGGCAAAGGTGGCGCGCTGCGCGGTCAGGTGGTCGCCGCGGTGGGTCGCGTAGGAGTTGAAGTCCTCCTCCGGCAGGCCCATCTTGGCCAGGTACTCGCCGGCTGCGCTATCGAGCATGATGGCGTTGGATGGCGACAGGTGGTCGGTCGTGATGTTGTCGCCCAGCACGGCCAGGGGCCGCATGCCGGTGAGCGCGCGTTCGCCAGCCAATGCGCCTTCCCAGTAGGGCGGGCGGCGGATATAGGTGCTCATTTCGCGCCAGTCGTACAGCGGGTTGGCTTTTTCGCCGGTGTCGGCGGTCACGGCGAACATTGGCTCGTAGACCTTGCGGAACTGCGCTGGCTTCACGCTGGCGGCAACCACCGCGTCGATCTCTTCGTCGGACGGCCAGATGTCCTTCAGCGTCACCGGCTTGCCATCGGCGTCGGTGCCCAGCACATCCTTCTCGATATCGAAGCGGATGGTGCCGGCAATGGCGTAGGCCACCACCAGCGGCGGCGAGGCCAGGAAGGCCTGCTTGGCATACGGATGGATGCGACCGTCGAAGTTGCGGTTGCCGGACAGCACGGCGGTGGCATACAGGTCGCGGTCCACGACTTCCTTCTGGATCACCGGGTCCAACGCGCCGGACATGCCGTTGCAGGAGGTGCAGGCATACGCCACCACGCCAAAGCCCAGCTGCTCCAGTTCCGGCAGCAGGTTGGCTTCTTCCAGGTAGAGCGTGACCGCCTTGGAGCCCGGCGCCAGCGAGCTCTTCACCCACGGCTTGCGGGTGAGGCCGAGCTTGTTGGCGTTGCGCGCCAGCAGCCCGGCGGCCACCATGTTGCGCGGGTTGTTGGTGTTGGTGCAACTGGTGACGGCAGCGATGATCACCGCGCCGTCCGGCATCAGGCCGGGCTCGTTCTCGACCTTGCCGCTGATGCCGCGCGCGGCCAGCTCGGAGGTGGGCACGCGCTTGTGCGGGTTGGACGGGCCGGCGATGTTGCGCACCACGGTGGACAGGTCGAACCTGAGCACGCGCGGGTACTCGGCATTTTTCAGGCTGTCCGCCCAGAGGCCGGTTTTCTTGGCATACGTTTCCACCAGCTTGACCAGCGCGTCGTCGCGGCCGGTGAGCTTGAGGTACTTGATGGTCTGCTCGTCGATGTAGAACATCGCGGCGGTGGAGCCAAACTCCGGCGCCATGTTGGAGATGGTGGCGCGATCGCCCAGCGTCAGGTGGGTGGTGCCTTCGCCGAAGAATTCGAGGTAGGACGACACGACCTTTTCCTTGCGCAGGAATTCGGTCAGGGCCAGCACGGTGTCCGTCGCGGTGATGCCCGGCTGCGGCTTGCCGGTCAGCTCCACACCGATGATGTCCRGCAGGCGCATCCAGGAAGCGCGGCCCAGCATCACGCTTTCAGCTTCCAGGCCGCCCACGCCGATGGCGATCACGCCTAGCGCGTCAACCATCGGGGTGTGGGAGTCGGTGCCGACCAGCGTGTCGGGGAAGGCCACGCCGTCTTTCACCTGCACCACCGGGCTCATGCGCTCAAGGTTGATCTGGTGCAGGATGCCGTTGCCCGGCGGAATCACGTCGACGTTCTTGAAGGCCTTCTTGGTCCAGTTGATGAAGTCGAAGCGGTCTTCGTTGCGACGGTCTTCGATGGCGCGGTTCTTCGCGAACGCATCGGGATCGAAACCACCACACTCGACGGCCAGCGAGTGGTCCACCACCAGCTGCGTCGGCACGACCGGGTTGACCATGACCGGGTCGCCGCCCTGGGCAGCAATGGCGTCGCGCAGCCCGGCGAGGTCGACCAGCGCGGTCTGGCCCAGGATGTCATGGCAGACCACGCGCGCCGGGAACCAGGGGAAGTCCAGCTCCTGCTTGCGCTCGATGATCTGCTTGAGGGAATCGGTCAGCGTTGCCGGGTCGCAGCGGCGAACGAGGTTCTCGGCCAGCACGCGCGACGTGTACGGCAGCTTGTCATAAGCGCCCGGCTGGATGGCGTCGACCGCGGCACGCGTGTCGAAGAAATCCAGCTGGGTGCCGGGCAGCGGTTTGCGGTTTGCAGTGTTCATTTTGTAGGGGCGAAAGAGAGTAACGATCAGGGGGTAGTGGCGCAGCTTTGCGGCCAACTACCCCCTTCTCCCACAGGCGGTACAGGGGAGCAAACCGGCAGCCGGCTGGATTACTTGCGATCCTTGATCGGCACGAAGATCGGCACGAACTTCAGGTTTTCCGGCCCGGTGTAGTTGGCGCTGGGGCGGATGATCTTGTTGTCGATGCGTTGCTCGATGATATGCGCAGCCCAGCCCGAGGTGCGCGCGATCACGAACAGCGGGGTGAACATGGCGGTGGGCACGCCCATCATGTGATAGCTCACCGCGCTGAACCAGTCCAGGTTGGGGAACATCTTCTTGGCGTCCCACATGGTGGTTTCCAGGCGCTCGGCGATGTCGAACATCTTCATCGAGCCGGCATCCTTGGACAGGCGCCGCGCCACTTCCTTGATCACCTGGTTGCGCGGGTCGCCGGTGGTGTACACCGGGTGGCCGAAACCGATCACCACTTCCTTGTTCTCCACGCGGCGCGAGATGTCGATATGCGCCTCGTCCGGGCTGTCGTAGCGCTTCTGGACCTCGAACGCCACTTCGTTGGCGCCACCGTGCTTGGGGCCGCGCAGCGCGCCGATGGCGCCGCAGATCGACGAGTACATGTCCGAGCCCGTGCCGGCGATCACGCGGCCGGCAAAGGTGGAGGCGTTGAACTCGTGCTCGGCGTACAGGTTGAGCGAGGTCTGCATGGCGCGCTCCCACAGCGCGGACGGCTTCTGGCCGTGCAGCAGGTGCAGGAAGTGCGCGCCGATGGTGTCGTCGTCGGTCTCGACTTCGATGCGCCGTCCGTTATGGCTGTAGTGGTACCAGTACAGCAGCATGGAGCCCAGGCTGGCCATCAGGCGGTCGGCGACGTCGCGCGCGCCGGGGGTGTTGTGGTCGTCCTTTTCCGGCAGCACGGTGCCGAGCACGGACACGCCGGTGCGCATCACGTCCATCGGGTGGGCGCTGGCGGGCACCCATTCGAGGGCGGCCTTGACGTTGGCGGGCAGRCCGCGCAGGGCCTTGAGCTTGGCCTTGTAGGCAGCCAGTTCGGCGYGGGTGGGGAGCTTGCCGTGCACCAGCAGGTGGGCGATTTCCTCGAATTCGCAGGTCTCGGCGATGTCGAGGATGTCGTAGCCGCGGTAGTGCAGGTCGTTGCCGGTACGGCCGACCGTGCACAGCGCGGTATTGCCGGCGGTCACGCCCGACAGGGCGACGGATTTCTTGGGCTTCGGGGCGGCTAGCGGTTGCGCTTCGGACATGGGGGGAGTCTCCTTGGGGTTGCTGTGCTCGTGTGCTCGTGTGCTGTTCGAGTGCTGCTGGTGTGCTTACTTGGCCTTGCCCTGGGCAAACAGGGCGTCCAGTTTTTGCTCAAAGTCGTGATAGCCGATGCTTTCGTACAGCTCGGCGCGCGTCTGCATGGTATTGACCACGTTCTGCTGCGTGCCGTCGCGGCGGATTGCAGCGTACACGTTTTCGGCGGCCTTGTTCATGGCGCGGAAGGCCGACAGCGGGTAGAGGACCATCGACACGCCGGCACCACCCAGTTCCTCGGTGGTGAACAGCGGCGTAGCGCCAAATTCGGTGATGTTCGCCAGCACCGGCACCTTCACGGCGTCAACGAACTTGCGGTACATGGCCAGGTCGGTCATGGCTTCCGGGAAGATGGCGTCGGCGCCGGCTTCCACGCAGGCCACGGCCCGCTCGATGGCCTTGTCCAGGCCTTCCACGGCCAGCGCGTCGGTGCGGGCCATGATGACGAAATTCTCGTCGGTACGGGCATCGACGGCCGCCTTGATGCGGTCGACCATTTCGCCCTGCGAGACGATTTCCTTGCCCGGACGGTGGCCGCAGCGCTTGGCGCCGACCTGGTCTTCGATATGCATCGCGCCCGCGCCGAACTTGATCAGCGACTTGGTGGTGCGCGCCACGTTGAAGGCGGAGGCGCCGAAGCCGGTGTCCACGTCGACCAGCAGCGGCACATCGCACACGTCGGTGATGCGGCGCACGTCGGTCAGCACGTCGTCCAGGTTGGAGATGCCCAGGTCCGGCAGGCCGAGCGAGCCCGCGGCCACGCCGCCGCCCGACAGGTAGATGGCGCGGTAGCCCGCGCGCTTGGCCAGCAAGGCATGGTTGGCATTGATCGTGCCGACGACCTGCAGGGGATGCTCATCGGCCAGTGCCTGGCGGAAGCGGGCGCCGGCGGAGCGGGCGAGGTCGGAAGTGGAGAAGGTCATGATCATCGCTTTAGGAGTGGACTGCGGATAAGCGCAAGGGGTGTGCCAGCCTGTTTTCGGCCGTGCATGGGGCCTCGCGCGGGAGGGTGGCATGGGGTAGGTGCCCTTGCCAGTCCTGGGCTGGCGGCGATTCCTGAGGCTTCGCGGCCGGGGCTGCGTTGTGTCGCTGATGTGTGATGAATTTCAAATTTGAAAGGATTGTATTTCAAGATTGAAATGCAATCCGCGAGGGCGCACAATCTKAAGATTAGCGCCATCCGGCGTATCTGCAGCGTTTTCCGTCGCCATGCAATCCGGCATCCTCCCGTCCATCCCCCCCTCCGGCACGGCCACGCCGGCCCGTCCGCGAATCTGGGCCATCGGCATCAGCCGCCTGTCCCGGGCCTTTGCCGACCTGATCCCGGCCTACGCCGCGCAGGCCGAGTTCCGCATCGTGGGCAAGGGCTACGCGGCCGCCGCCAGCGCCGTCGCCCGCGAAGCGCGCGAGGGCAGGCTCGATGCCGTGGTGGCGGGCGGCTCCAATGGCGCCTACCTGCGCCAGCACGTCGATGTGCCGGTGGTGCTGGTCAAGGTGACCGGCTTCGATGTGATGAGCGCGCTGGCGACGGCGCGGCGCATCTCGCCGAAGGTGGCGCTGGTGACACACGCCGCTACCTATCCGGAGGTGGACGAATTCGTGCGGTCTTTTTCCCTGTCCATCCCGGCCTACACGTACCTGACCGAGGATGATGCTGCCGCCCGCGTGAAGGCCCTCAAGCAAGAGGGCGTGAAGGTGGTGGTAGGGCCGGGCATGGTGACTGACCTGGCGGACAAGATCGGCCTGATCGGCGTGTTCCTGTATTCAGGCAATTCGGTGCGGGGTGCGCTGGAGGATGTGATCGAAGCGGCCCGCTTGCGCCGCATCGAGTCCGGCCGGCGCGACTACGTCAACACGATCCTGGCTCACCTGAACGAAGGCGTGGCCGCGGTCGACGCGGACGGGCGCATCCAGACCTACAACCCGGCCATGGAGCGTTTTCTCGGCACGGCGCCGGCCGCCGCGCTGGGCCGCAAGCTGCAAGCGCTGGCCCCCGCGCTCTCGCTCGATGGCGTGATGCACAGCGGCAGCAAGGAGCTCGAGGCCATCCACAAGCTTGGCGACAAGATGGTGGTGGTCAACCGCATCCCCATCGTCACCGAGAGCGGCGCCACCGGCGCTGTGCTGACGCTGCAGGACGCCAATGCCATCCACCGGGTCGACCGCAGCCTTCGCTCGCGCAGCCGCGCGCGGCCGGCCGGAGTGCGCTACAGCCTGGATGACCTCGCTGGCGCATCCCCGGCCATGCATCACCTGCGCGAACTGGCGCGGCGCTATGCGGCGGTGGATTCCACCGTGCTGGTGGGCGRCGAAAGCGGCACCGGCAAGGAGGTGCTGGCCCAGGGCATGCACGACGCCAGCCCGCGCCGCGTATTCCCGTTCGTGGCGGTCAATTGCGCGGCATTTCCGGAGACCCTGCTGGAAAGCGAGCTGTTCGGCTACGAAGAGGGCGCCTTTACCGGCGCACGCCGCGGCGGCAAGGCGGGCCTGTTCGAGTCCGCCCACAATGGCACGCTGTTCCTGGACGAGGTGGGCGATATGCCGCCCGCGCTGCAGACCCGCTTGCTGCGCGTGCTGCAGGAAAAACAGGTACTGCCGATCGGCGGCCTGGAGGCCGTGCCGGTCAATGTGCGGGTGATCGCCGCCACGCACCGCAACCTGGGCGAACTGGTCCGCCAGGGCAGCTTTCGCCAGGATCTCTACTACCGCCTCAATATCCTGCGCATCGAGATGCCGCCGCTGCGCGAGCGCGCCGGCGACCTGCCCGAGCTGGCGGAGCTGCTTTACCGCCGTGCCCAGGAACGCCTGGGGCAGCCGGCGCCGCAGCCGCTGCCGCAAGCGGTGCGGGCGAGGCTGGCGGGCTATGCCTGGCCGGGCAATATCCGCGAGCTGGAAAACGTGACCGAACGCATTGCCGTGCTGGTGGCGGGGCGCAAGCTGGCGCCCCGGGATTTGCTCGCTGAATTGCAGGCGGCGGCGCCGGAGCTGTTTGGCACGGAGCCGCAGGGCGAGCCTGCGCCGCTGGCTGGCGGCTTGCGCAGCGCGGCGGAAAAGGGGGGAGACACTAGCACTAGAGGTGAGGCGGGGGATGAGGGTGACGATTCGACTGAGGCCGGCTCGCTCGCAGGCGTGGCACGCGCCAGTCAGGCCGAGCATATCCGGCGCGTGCTGGCGCAATGCGGGGGCAACCGCGCCGCCGCCTGTCATCAGTTAGGCATCAGCGCCACGACCCTGTGGCGGCGCCTGAAAGAGGCGCCGTAGTCATGTCATGGCTGCTCTCGGTGCTGTGCCACGACGGGCCGCGGCGTCAGTCCCTTGGCCGCCAGCCAGTCCGCATTGAACAGGCGTCCGGCATACAGGTCGCCGCGGTCGCACAGCAGGGTCACAATGGTGTGGCCCGGCCCCATCTCGCGGGCCAGCCAGGCCGCCGCCGCTACGTTGATGCCGGACGAGCCGCCCACCCATAAGCCTTCCTCGCGCAGCAGCCGGTAGACCATGTCGACGCAGGTCTTGTCGTCGATCCGGACCGCATCGTCGATCGGGGTGTCCGCCAGGTTGGCGGTGATCCGGCTGGAGCCGATGCCCTCGGTGATGGAGTTGCCCTTGGCCTTGACCTCGCGGTGCTTGACGAAGTGATACAGCCCGCTGCCGTGCGGATCGGCCAGCACGATGCGCACGGGCGGGTTGCGCTCCTTCTCCTTCAGGAAACGCGCGACGCCGGCCAGCGTGCCGCCCGTGCCGGTGGCGCAGACAAAGGCATCGACCTTGCCGGTGGTGTCGTGCCAGATTTCCGGGCCGGTGGTTTCGTAGTGCGCCTGGCGGTTCGCCAGGTTGTCGAACTGGTTCGCCCAGATGGCGTTTTCCGTCTCCTGGGCCAGGCGCCCGGCCACCTTCTGGTAGTTGTTGGGGTCGGCGTAGGGCGCCGCGGGCACCGTGCGCACTTCGGCGCCGAGCAGCCGCAGGCGGTCCATTTTTTCCGGGGACTGGGTGTCGGGGATCACCACGATGCAGCGGTAGCCGCGCGCGGCGCACAGATGCGCCAGGCCGATGCCGGTATTGCCGGCGGTGCCTTCCACTACGGTCCCGCCGGGCTTGAGCGCGCCGCGCCGCTCGGCGTCGCGGATGATGTAGAGCGCCGCCCGGTCCTTGACCGAGCCTCCCGGATTCAGGAACTCGGCCTTGCCGAGGATTTCGCAACCGGTCTCCTCGCTCAGGCCTGCCAGCCGGATCAGCGGTGTATGGCCGATGGTGCCGACGAATCCATCCTTGACGTCCATGATGCACTCCGGGTGTTGCGCTCCGGATGTGGTGGAGCGTCACTCAAAGTGATAGATCGGCGTCGGCGGAATGACAAGCAGGTGGGCGCCCAGAGTCGAGGACAGCCTCGGCTTTAGCTGTCAGCACTTGATTTGAGTGGCTTTCTGGCCACGGCCGGGGCGACCGCCAGGCCGTATTCAGGCCGTATTCAGGCCTTATTCAGGCCGCATTCAACCACCGGAAATTGATATCCCCTTCCAGGAACTCCTGCCGGGTGGCGTGAAAGTCACGCACATATTCGCTGTTGAGGTGCGATTCCAGCGCGTGCCTGGAATTCCACTCCATATAGAGCACAAACACCTCGGCATCCTCGGCGTCTTCTCCCACGTGGTAGCGCAGGCAGCCGGGTTCCATGGCGCCGCGCAGGCGCAGCGCGGCCAGCTTGGCAACCAGGACTTCACGGCGGTGAGCCTTGGCGCGCGCAATTCCGACAAGCGTGTACGTTGTGGACATGGTGTGAACGGCAAGCGTGTGGCGCGCCATTGTAGCCGTGCGGCGAGGCCCTGGGCTGAATGTCCTAGGACATTGGCCGGATAATCTGGACGGGTTGACAAGTCCACGCCTGGGCGATAGCGGTGCGGCCAGCGGCCCCGGCAGGGGCGGGCTGGCAATCCATCGCCCCGCGCCCCGCTAGTCCTGCCGTGCCTGCCGTGTGATGACCTGCCCGTTGCGCGCCCCGCTGTGCGCGCCGTGCTGCCAGGTAATGGCGCCGTTGACGATCACGGCGTCGATGCCTTCGGCCGGGCGGGTGGGGGTTTCGTAGCTGGCGGCGTCGCGCACGTTCTCGGCACTGAAGACGACGATATCGGCATGGTGGCCCACCTCCAGCGTGCCGCGCTGATGCAGGCCGAAGTTGCGCGCTGTCAGCCCGGTCATCTTCCAGACTGCCGTCTCCAGCGGGAACAGCCCGATCTCGCGGCAGTAGTGGCCGAGTACGCGTGGGAAGGTGCCCCACAGGCGCGGATGCGGGCTCTCACCAACGGGAATGCCGTCGGAGCCGATCATGGTGTCGTCGAAGGCGAGGATGCGCTGGACGTCGTTCTCGTCCATCAGGAAGTAGACCGCGCTGCCGGGCTGCAGGCGGCGCGCGGCCTCGTCCTTGGCCACGCCCCATTCCCTGGCAATGTCGTCGAGATCGCGGCCCGCGCATTCGGGGTGCGGTTGGCTGGCGGAGATCAGCACCCGGCCTTCGAGCATGCCGCGGTCGGTGCGGATCATGGTGGAGCCGGCCGTGTACGGGTAGCAGTCGAGCGAGACGCACTGGTGCTTCATGGTTTCACGGATGAATGGCAGCGTGACCCGGCTCCTGCCAAAGTTCGCGGTGTTCTGCACCTTGTGGTGCGACACCACCACCGGCACGTCGAGCTCGCGGCCGATGCGGAAGGTTTCTTCCAGCGACTGCATGACATGGTCGGACTCGTCGCGCATATGCGTCACGTACAGCGCCTTGCGCGCGCTGAGTGGCCGGCAGACCTCGATGATCTCCTCGGTTGTCGCCTTGGCGGCAGGCGGGTAGAAGGTGCCGGTCGACAGGCCGATCGCGCCGGCCTGCATGGCCTCTTCGACCAGTGCCCGCATGGCGGCAATCTCTTCGGCATTGGCGGGTCGGTCGAGCGCCGGCATGGTGACCGCGCGCAAGGTCGAATGCCCGACCATCGCGGCCACGTTGACGGAGCTTGGCGCGGCGCGCAACGCATCGAGGTAAGCAGCGAAGGTGGTGAAGCGGCCTTCGGCGGGCGAGTCGATCAGGCTTAGCGGCATGGGCAGGTCCATGTCGGCGCGCAACGGGGCGGCGCTGATGCCGCAGTTGCCCGCAATCACGGTCGTTACGCCCTGCGAGATCTTGAAGGGCATGTTGGCCTGCGACAGCACGGCCTGGTCGTCATGCGTGTGCGCATCGATGAAACCGGGGGCGACGATCTGGCCCGCCGCGTTCAGCGTCTGGTCGGCGGTGTGCC
>NZ_JBFTSF010000287.1:0-7622 GCF_056399905.1 Cupriavidus sp. 01L46 | reverse complement strand
TGCGCGTCCAGGGGCCACACGCAGCCCACCTTGAACACGCGGATGCCGATGCGGCGGCAGGTATCGTCGTCCAGGCCCAGGTCCGACAGTGCCTGGCGCACGTCGAGGTAGGCCTTGCCGGCGGTCATGATGCCGAAGCGCGCGTTGGGCGAATCCAGCACCACGCGGTTGAGCTTGTTGGCGCGGATATAGGCCAGCGCCGCATACCATTTGTGGTCGAGCAGGCGGGCTTCCTGCGCCAGCGGYGGATCTGGCCAGCGGATATTGAGGCCGCCCTCGGGCATGGCGAAATCCTCCGGCAGCACAATCTGCACGCGATCCGGGTCGACCTCCACCGAGGCGGTGGATTCCACCACGTCGGTCACGCATTTCATCGACACCCACAGGCCGGAGTAGCGGCTCATGGCCCAGCCATGCAGGCCGTAGTCGAGGTATTCCTGCACATTGGACGGGTACAGCACCGGGATGCCGGAGGCCAGCAGCACGTGCTCGGACTGGTGCGCCACCGAGGACGACTTGGCGGCGTGGTCGTCGCCCGCCAGCACCAGCACGCCGCCGTGCTTGGCGGAGCCGGCCGAGTTGGCGTGCTTGAGCACGTCGATGGAGCGGTCCACCCCCGGGCCCTTGCCGTACCACATCGAGAACACGCCATCGCGGGTCGCGTCGGGAAACAGGTTGACCTGCTGGGTGCCCCACACGGCGGTGGCGGCCAGGTCTTCGTTCACGCCGGGCTGGAATACCACGTCGCTGGCGGCCAGGTGCTTCTTGGCCTTCCACAGCGCCTGGTCCAYGCCGCCCAGCGGGGAGCCGCGGTAGCCGGAGATAAAGCCCGCCGTATTCAGCCCGGCGGCAAGGTCGCGCGCCTTTTGCAGCATGGGCAGGCGCACCAGCGCCTGGGTGCCGCTGAGATACACGCGGCCTTTTTCCAGGGTGTATTTATCGTCAAGGGAAACCGACGCTAGCGCATCTTGCTGGGCTGAGGATAGGGGGGCATTCATCGATGCTGTCTCCGTGTGCTCTTGTGGGCTGTCGCTGAGTGTAGGAAGGCTGGCCGATATCGTAAAATCATGAATTCAGAGAGCAGGTATCTGAAAAACACATATCGGAGCGGCATATGGCGAAAGAGCGGCACGGGAAGGAAGACGGCGGGCAGCGCATCGCCAAGGAAATCACCTTGCGGCAGTTCCGCTATTTCGCCGCGGCGGCGGAGACTGGCCAGTTCTCCATGGCCGCCACCGCCGAGCATGTGTCGCAATCGGCCATTACCAATGCCGTGCTGATGCTGGAGCAGCAGCTTGGCGTGCGCCTCTTTGACCGCCTGCCGCACGGCGTGGCCCTGACGCCGGAGGGGCACCGGCTGCACCAGCGCGCCCGGCAGATCCTGGATGCCGTGCAGGACACCCTGCGCGAGCCGCGCTTCCAGGCGCACAACCTGAGCGGCACGGTGCGCCTGGCGGCGTCCTACACCGTGCTGGGCTACCTGTTGCCGGGCCTGCTGGCGCGGTTTCGCACCAACTACCCGGATATCGATTTCGACCTGCACGACATGGACCGCCCCGGCATCGAGCGCGCGGTACTGGCCGGGGAGATCGAGCTTGGCATCGGGCTGCTGTCCAATATCGAGAGGCTGCAACGCTTTGCCCACCACACGCTGATCCGCTCGCGGCGCCAGCTATGGGCGTCGCCGTCGCATCCCCTGCTGGCGTTGCCCAGGCTGACGCTGAAGGACATTGCGGCGCATCCCTACATCCTGCTGACTGTGGATGAAGGCGAGCGCTCCACGCTGCGCTACTGGCGCAGCAAGCGGCTCGCGCCTTCGATCGCGTTTCGCACCAGTTCGATGGAGGGGCTGCGCGGGCTGGTGGCGCACGGCTTTGGCGTGACCGTGCTGTCCGACATGGTGTACCGCCCGTGGTCGCTGGAAGGCAAGCAGATCGAGGCGCGGCCGATCGCCGAAGGCGTGCCGGACATGGAGCTGGGGCTGCTATGGCAACCGGGGCGCAAGCTGGACAAGCCAGCCGACGCGCTGCGGGAGTTCCTGATCCACGCCAGCGGCAGCTAGGCGGCAAGCCCCTGTGCCAAGGCGCCACACGCTGTTCCAGATTGGTACACCTTGGCGCACGGCGGCGCACTGGAAGCCGCCTGCATAGCCCCTCGCCTGCCAGCTTTTACGTGGTTTCACCGTTTTCGCAGCGCCGTGTCCGCCAGGCACAGCTTTTGCGGATGGATGCCTGTGCGCAAACAACGCGGCACGACAGACATCACGAGACGGAGAGAGACATGAACATGGCGGAAATCGCCCAGCTGGGCGTTGCGTATCCCTACAAGGAACAGTACGAAAACTATATCGGCGGCGCCTGGGTGGCCCCGGCCGATGGCCAGTACTTTGAAGCGATCTCGCCGGTCACCGGCAAGCCCTTCACGCGCGTGCCGCGCTCCAACCAGAAGGACGTGGACGCCGCGCTGGACGCCGCGCACCGCGCCAAGGGCGCCTGGGGCCGTACCTCCACCACCGAGCGCGCCAATATCCTGAACCGCATCGCTGAGCGCATCGAGGCCAACCTGGTCACGCTGGCGGTGGCCGAGACCATCGACAACGGCAAACCCATCCGCGAAACCACGGCGGCCGACCTGCCGCTGGCGGTAGACCACTTCCGCTACTTCGCCGGCTGCATCCGCGCGCAGGAAGGCGGTATCTCCGAGATCGACCACGACACCGTGGCCTATCACTTCCATGAGCCGCTGGGCGTGGTSGSSCAGATYATCCCGTGGAATTTCCCGCTCCTGATGGCCRCGTGGAAGCTCGCGCCCGCGCTGGCCGCCGGCAACTGCGTGGTGCTCAAGCCCGCGGAGCAGACCCCGGCCTCGATCCTGGTGCTGATGGAAATCATCGGCGACCTGCTGCCGCCGGGCGTGCTCAATGTGATCAACGGCTTCGGGCTCGAGGCTGGCAAGCCGCTGGCCTCCAGCTCGCGCATCAGCAAGATCGCCTTTACCGGCGAGRCCACCACCGGCCGGCTGATCATGCAGTACGCCTCGCAGAACCTGATCCCGGTTACGCTGGAACTGGGTGGCAAGTCGCCCAACATCTTCTTCGAAGACGTACTGTCCGCCGACGACGCGTACTTCGACAAGGCGCTGGAAGGCTTCGCCATGTTCGCGCTGAACCAGGGCGAGGTCTGCACCTGCCCGTCGCGCGCGCTGATCCAGGAATCGATCTACGAGCGCTTCATGGAGCGCGCGCTCAAGCGCGTGGCGGCGATCAAGCAGGGCCACCCGCTCGACAAGGCCACCATGATCGGCGCGCAGGCTTCGCAGGAGCAGCTCGAGAAGATCCTGTCGTATATCGACCTGGGCAAGCAGGAAGGCGCGCAATGCCTGATCGGCGGCGAGCGCAACGCGCTGGGTGGCGACCTTGCGAGCGGCTACTACGTCAAGCCCACGGTATTCTCCGGCCATAACAAGATGCGCATTTTCCAGGAAGAGATCTTTGGCCCGGTGGTGTCGGTGACCACGTTCAAGGACGAGGAAGAAGCGCTGGAAATCGCCAACGACACGCTCTACGGGCTAGGCGCCGGCGTATGGACGCGAGACGGCGCGCGCGCCTTCCGCATGGGCCGCGGCATCCAGGCTGGCCGCGTGTGGACCAACTGCTATCACGCCTACCCGGCGCATGCGGCATTTGGCGGCTACAAGCAATCCGGCATCGGGCGCGAGAACCATCGCATGATGCTGGACCACTACCAGCAGACCAAGAACCTGCTGGTGAGCTACAGCCCGAACGCACTCGGCTTCTTTTGATACAGAGCAAGAATGGGCGCTCCCGCCCATGACATGATCGACATGGCGCCCGCCCCTGCCGGCTTACCGCCGCGCGGCGCGGGCGTCCCTGCCAACAGAACCAGGAGTCGAGATGACAGCGATGATGAAAGCCGCCGTGGTGCGGGAGTTCGGCGCCCCGCTCACGATCGATGAAGTGCCCGTGCCGCAGCCCGGGCGCGGCCAGATCCAGGTCAAGATTGAAGCCTCCGGCGTATGCCACACCGACCTCCATGCCGCCGAAGGCGACTGGCCGGTCAAGCCAACCCTGCCCTTCATTCCCGGCCACGAAGGCGTGGGCTATGTCTCGGCGGTAGGCGCGGGCGTGAGCCGCGTGAAGGAAGGCGATCGCGTCGGCGTGCCCTGGCTGTATAGCGCCTGCGGCTACTGCGAGCACTGCCTGCAAGGCTGGGAAACCCTGTGCGAGAAGCAGGAAAACACCGGTTACTCGGTCAACGGCGGCTATGGCGAATACGTGGTAGCCGATCCTAACTACGTGGGCCTGCTGCCGGACAGCGTGGGCTTCGTGGAAATCGCGCCGATCCTTTGCGCGGGCGTGACCGTCTACAAGGGCTTGAAGGTCACCGATACGCGGCCTGGCCAGTGGGTCGTGATCTCCGGCATCGGCGGGCTTGGCCATGTGGCGGTGCAATATGCGCGCGCCATGGGGCTGCGCGTGGCGGCGGTGGATATCGACGACAAGAAGCTCGAACTCGCCCGCAAGCTCGGCGCCGAGGTCACGGTCAATGCGCGCACCACCGATCCCGTGGCGTTCCTGCAGAAGGAAATCGGCGGCGCGCACGGCGCGCTGGTCACGGCGGTCTCGCCCAAGGCATTCGGCCAGGCGATCGGCATGGTCCGGCGCGGCGGCACGGTGGCGCTCAACGGCCTGCCGCCCGGCGACTTCCCCACGCCGATCTTCGACGTGGTGCTCAAGGGCATTACCATCCGCGGCTCCATCGTCGGCACCCGCAGCGACCTGCAGGAGTCGCTAGACTTTGCCGCGCATGGGGCGGTCAAGGCGACCGTGTCCACCGCGCCGCTGGAGAAGATCAACGAGATCTTCACGCGCATGCGCGCCGGCGATATCGAAGGCCGGGTCGTCATGGACTTTGCTGCTTGACGTTTGCCATCTGAAGTTGCCGTCCGAAGTTGCCAACCGAAGGCAAGGAGCCGCCCGATGCCCGACACCCAGTCACCTGACGCCGTGCAGCGCGTCGTCGCCACGCCTGCCGCGCTGGCGCTGATCGAGCGCCTGCGCGCGCAGCACGGGGCGTTGATGTTCCACCAGTCGGGCGGCTGCTGCGACGGCAGCGCGCCAATGTGCTACCCGGACGGCGACCTGATCATTGGCGAGGCCGATGTCTGCCTCGGCGAGATCGGCGGCGCGAAGTTCTACATGACGCGTGCGCAGTTCGAGTACTGGCAGCACACGCGGCTGGTGATCGACGTGGTGCCGGGATCGGGCGGGATGTTTTCGCTGGAAGGGCCGACCGGGTTGCGGTTCTTGACGCGCTCCGAATTGTTCAGCGATGACGAGGCGGCGCGCCTGGAGCGGGAGCCGGCGCCGTGAAGCGGCGGCATGACGTGAAACCGGCGCCAGTCCGCCGTGCATTTGCTGCGCTTTAGCTGCGCTTTAGCCGCCGGTAAATCGTATTGCGCGACAAGCCAAGCTCGCGCGCGGCCAGGCTGACATTGCCGCCGTGGCGCGCCAGCGCCTGGTGGATCATGGCGGCTTCCCGATCGCGCAGGCGCTCGGGGGTACCGGCGGGCATCGAGGGCGCCGGGGACATGAAGGCTGGCGCGGCGTCCCTGTCCTGCGCGAACGTCGGCTCGCGCTCAAAATCCTCCGGCAAATGCTCCGCGCGGATCTCGCCTTCGCCTTCGGCCATGATGGCCGCGGTGCGCAGCACGTTGACCATCTGGCGCAGGTTGCCCGGCCAGGGATGGCGCTGAAAATGCGCCAGCACGTCCGCGGCAACGCGGGTTGGATGCGCATCACCGTGCTCGCCATGCTCCGCCTGCGCGAGTTGCTGCGTCAGGATGCGCTCCACCAGCACCGGCAAGTCCGTGCGGTCGCGCAGCGCCGGCAGCGTCACCGATAGCGCATTGATGCGGTAGTACAGATCCTCGCGGAAGGTGCCCGCCGCGATCATCGCGCGCAGGTCGCGGTGGGTGGCGCAAATGATGCGCAAATCCACGGGGATTGCGCGGGCGCCGCCCAGCGGGGTCACCGCGCGCTCCTGCAGCACGCGCATCAGCCGCACCTGCTGCGCCAGCGGCATGTCGCCAATCTCGTCAAGGAACAAGGTGCCGCCGTGCGCCTGCACCAGCTTGCCCGGGCTGCCGCGCCGCCGCGCGCCGGTGAAGGCCCCGTCCTCGTAACCGAACAGCTCCGCCTCGATCAGGGACTCCGGGATCGACGCGCAATTGACGGCGACGAAGGGCGCGGCGCTGCGGGGCGAATCGCGATGGATGGCGCGCGCCAGCCACTCCTTGCCGGTACCGGTGCGGCCCAGCACCAGGATGGGAATATCGCGTCCGCGCACCTTGTCGACCCGCTGCAGCACGGCGGCCATGCGGGCGTCCCCGGTATCGAGAGCGGCCAGCGCCGAGGCGTGCGCGAGGGAAGATGCCGGGGCCGATGGACGTGCGGCCGGCGCGGGCGCGCGACGCAGCGGCGCGAGCAGCGCCATCCGAGCAAACACCAGCACGCGGCTTGGCAGGGTCAGYGTCAGCAACTCGCCGCACGCCTGCGCCCCCTCTTTGAGCGCGGTGCCCAGCGGCATGCCGAACAAGGCGGCAAAACTCTGGTGGTTCAGCGTATCGGGCGACAAGCCGAGCTGGAACAGCCCGCTGCGGTTGGCCGCCAGGAAGGTGCCATCGGCCGAGAACGCCGCCATGCCTTCGAACAGCGTGCCGACGAACTCCGGCCGCGCATGAAAGCGCACCAGCGCGGCATCGGTGAAATGCGTGGCGAACAGATGGTTCTCGATCATCTGCGCCGACATGCGCACCAGCGCCATGGTGTGCTTGTGGAAGCCGCGATGATCGCCGCTGACATCGAGCGCCCCCAGCACCTGGCCAAACGGCCCGGAGATCGGCACGCAGGAACAGGTCAGCGTGCGGTTGGCACGCAGGAAATGCTCGTCGGCGTGAACCACCGCGGGCTGGGCCTCGGCCAGCGCCGTGCCGATGGCGTTGGTGCCCTTGCTCGACTCCGCCCACGAGACGCCCGGCGCCAAGGCCACACGCCTGGCCCGGTCGGCAAAATCGCCGTCGCCCAGGCTGTGCAGGATCACGCCGCCGCTGTCGGTCAGCAGCACCATGCTCTCGGTATTGGCGATCTGCGCGTGCAGGGTTTCCATGACCGGCAGCGCGTGCTTGTACAGCAACTGATTGGCGTCGACCAGTTCGTGCAGCGCGCGCTTGCCCAGCGATTGGTAGTCCGCCGCATGGGTGGCTTCGAGGCCGAAGCTGGTGGAACGCGCATGCGCGCGGGCAATCAGGATGCGGCGCTCCGGATCGGCGTCCGGCGTTGCGGCGTGGCTGGCAAGCGTGCTGCTCATGACGGCAGGTCTCCTGTTCTGGATCCCGGCTTGGCCGGGTCGGGCCGTCTTTCGTGCCGGCCTGTCTGGCGGCGTGGCGACCTTGCCGCCAAACCTTATCACATGCCGCTAGCGCAACGTGCACGCACCACCCGGAAGTCGGGTGTAAAGTACTTGTTTGCCGCACGCGCGCTGCGCGCCCGGCCTCTCCCGTTTCACTCCCTCGAAAGGCGCACGATGAGCATTGTGATAGAT
>NZ_JBFTSF010000286.1:0-11230 GCF_056399905.1 Cupriavidus sp. 01L46 | reverse complement strand
CACGATATCTGGTTTCGGCGTAAAAACCGGCCCCGGACCTCGGCGCGAGTATGGGGCTGGCCCGCCAGAGCCAACCCAAGCGCCATCCCCGTCAACGTGAGCGATGGAACCAACTGTCAGTGCTCTAACCGCTTCCCCGGGACTTGACACTCTATCCTGCAGGATTGCGGCGTCCGGCCACCCGCGACGAGGGAGTGTCAGATAGTTGCCCGATGCAACGACAAATAGCACGCCGTGCTCGTCGCTAAGCTCGTCGAGCGCTTGCGCGAATTCGCTAAACGAGTCTGTATCACATTGCGCTGCTCCCAGCGAAAGATTCCAAATCTTGATATCAGGTCGCCTCGGAATAGCTTCCCGGAGGCGCTCAATAAGCAGGCTGACATCGCCGCCCCCTGATTCGAGGCCGCATGCGTCAAACACCATACAGCCTGTTGGTGGCAACCATGGATGGCCGGAATTGAGACTCTGGGCACCCGCCACCAACGATGCGACCATTGTGCCGTGTTCGTAGTTCGTGTCGGGAGGAAGGACAAAAGTCTCCCGCCCGGCAACCCAAGGCGCGATTGCGGCAGCCGCAGGTGACACGCCGGTGTCAAAGACCCCTACTGTGGGCAAGCCTTCGGCCGGCAATGGCATCGGGCTACCGCCTCCGCCAGGTTCAGTAGTTTGCGCCTGCCCAATAACTCCGCTGGCATACTTCGGCTCGGCATACACATGCCGCAGCCCTGGATAGGACAGCAAATGTTCAAGCCTTTCTTCAGACACATTGTCCAAATTGGTGACTCTGAACAGCGGTACCCCTCGCCTGTGACGAATCTCTGAAAAAGGTATTTGCAGCAGCCGAAGTAACGTACGAACAACCTGCAAATTGTCCTCAGTTGCATCATCTCCCAGATAGCGGAATGGCCGGAGTAGCGCCGTCCCGCGCTCTTGAAGCGCCCTTGACCCTTCAGGGTTTCGGCGCGCTCTTGACCAGGGTGCAATGTGTTCGATAGCACTTAGATTCGCACGTATCAGCTGAATATCTCTTTCGAGTATGACCCAGCGAAGAAGCGCAATGCTGGCGGCTTGCGCACCGACCAGCATCTCATCAATGTTGGCATGACCGGCTGGCTGCACGCCGGCCTCTTCCGCAAGTTTGAGGGGTCGGTGCGATTTAGCTATTCCTACATCCCGAAGCTTAAAGACCAATGGGCCAAGAGAATTAGGAAAGAGAGCCAGTTCGCGTGATAGTACCTGCTGCGCGTTATCCAACGTTGCGACAAGGGATTGCCGATATTCCCGGTCAATAGGCACCAAAACCTTTGCCCCACCGCCGGTGCTACCGGAAGAACTCAAATCCCCTCTAGAGAAGGGTATATGTGTAAAGGGATTGTTGGTTCTAGCGGCGGACCTTACCGCTTGTGCTGTGCGAGTTCTTGACCTGGTCACCATCTGGCTGCTCCTTACTCAGGATATTATTAATGTGCCGCGTGGACGCACTATACAGCCTTCCAAGACCCCGCAGCGAAAAGCGTCGCGAGTCCCATTCTCTTAACCATGAAATTTCCGCTTCCGTCGTACTCAGCACTACCCCATGCGCCAAGGCCAATGTCAACCCGAGGCGCCTGAACAACTGCATCTCGTCGACCTTGCTTTCCCCAGCGATTATGGCGGTTCGCTTTGCATCAAGACATACTTGCTGTATTAACGCTCCGGAAGCGGTATCGGACAATTCAGCCAGTTCATCTAGCGAAATCGATGCCGGCGCAAAGCTCCCTAAAAGCTTCTCCCATAGGCGCACTCGAAGGGCTTTATCAGGTAAGGGCATGGGAATACGAAAACTGAACCGTCGCCACACAGCCGGATCGAGAAGACTCTCGTGATTTGTTGCCGCTACAATTATCGTGTCGTCCGAGAGAGCGTCAATGTTCTGCAGCAGAGCGATGACCACTCGCTGCAATTCGCCAACATCTCTTTCATTGCCGCGAGCACCAGCTAACGCATCAAACTCATCAAGGAAAAGGACACAGCTTTCTTGCTGTGCGTAATCCATTACACGCCGCAAGTTCCTGCTCGTCTGTCCGAGCAGACTGCTGACAAGCGTATCGCAACGTACCGTTAGCAACGGTAGGTTCAGTTTCGCAGCCACCCACCGAGCCGTTTGCGTCTTTCCCRTACCAGGAGGACCGTAAATGAGCAATCGGTTTGCCATTGCCGCGCCAGCGCGCGCGAGAGCGTCGTGATGTTCAATGCTAGCTAGGAATTCCTCTAACCGCGCTTCGATAGCATCAGGTAACAACAACTCAGTAAGCGCCAATGCTGGACTGCTGACATCGACTGTTTGCAGTCGACTTTCACCGTCTACGGGAAGCGACCCGAAGGAAACTCCCCGAGTTGCGTCCTGCACGGACGCGAGCGCGACTGGCGCGCGAGCGAGTCGCTCCCGAATGATGCCGGCTTGACGGCGCTCCCCTGCAGCCTCCAATTTATCCGCGAGCAGGCCAGCATAGTTCGAGGCCATTGATGCGTTGGCCTTCAGGGCTCCCTCGAGGATCTTCAAGACCTCAGATAAGTTATCCACACCTTGTTCCGAAATTTGCCTATAGCGTTTCAGTTTAACCTGAAACCGTAACGGAACCGACCCCCCTCGACACACAATTTGGCGTCAACGCATCGAAAAACACCCGGAGCCGAACTGTCGGTGTGAAACATGACTAGGCGGCGCTGGCGGTTGCATGCCTTTCCGTCCCATGGGCTTCGTCTCCGCCAACTCAGTGCAACATCGGTGCTACACGGCTTTGTAGCACCCGCTGCAGCCCTTATCCAGCTTGGCTGTACCGTTCCCCGTTCCCCCAATCCATCATCGGTGCAACCGATACCCTACGAGCGCCCGTAGCAGCCATTTTTCCTTTTAAATCAGTCATTTCTTGTCGAATCGGCTGAACCGATCCTTATCAATAACACATCATATTTACCGTCATTTCTGCTTCGATTGCTACGAGATTGCTACACGCACAGGACGGAAAGTGGCTTCCATCATCAAGATAGGGGACAAGTGGCGTGCTCAGATAAGACGCAAGGGCCACCCCACAATCACGCGCACCTTCGACAAAAAGGCGCTGGGCTCAGCAGGTAGAAATCGGCGTGTGGAACGGAGGGTTCGCCGACGATCGGAGATTAACCGAGTTTACCATCGGGGCACTAATCACGAAGTACGAGGAAGAGGTTGGAAAGCTGCGCCCGATTGGTCGTAGTAAGGCAGGCTCCCTCAAAATGCTGAAGCGTCACCTCGGGGAAACTTCGCTCGCCAGGTGGGATGAAGCGGTGGTCCTGGATTACGAGCCGACGTGACCGGTATCCATATCACCCCGTCCGCCTGCCTCGATCGGGTTGTCGAGGTGGTGCCGATCGGTTGTAGCGGCAACGGCTCGCAGATGCTGACGGGGCTGACCAGGCTCAATCACGCCATCCGCGCCCTCGGCCACCCAGGCTTGCGCGTTGTGACATTCGACCCGGATACGGTGAGCGAAGCGAACATGGGCCGCCCGCTGTTCAGTGCAGCGGATGTGGGGCAGAACAAGTCAGCGGTGCTGACGCATCGCGTGAACATGCACTTCGGCCTCGACTGGATCGCCAGGCCCAGGCGCTGCGGCTAGTCGTCGCAGTCAACGCTGATCTGATCAATCTCGCGTTTCGCAACTCGATATGCATCATCGATCGCGAGCTCTTCCGAGGCCGCAGGCTCCCGAGTGTTTTGCCTGTGTCCGTGCCCACGGATAACATACGACCAGTCCCACCGATTGCTCGCGACCTCTCTCGTCTGGATGGAGATATCCCGGCCTCTGTACTTGAAGTCCATTGTGCCTCCCCGGATTTCGGAAGACCGTAGCACGCAGTGTGGCTGACCCGGATGGGGTACGGTGCGCGAATCAGTGAGCGCCTGGGTCCGCCCGGCCTTCGTCTATCAGCTTCTCGGCATAGTCGCGTGCATGCTGCCAGGCCTCGCCTTCGGAAAAATACTGCCCAGGCACGGGTTCGTGCTCGAAGATCTTGATCGAGCTGCCATCCGCCGCCTTTGCGCAGATCGTCACCTCACCATGCCAAGGCCCACCGGTTGGGGACGCCGCGGAAGCCTCGTACCAGTGATCCTTGTAGTACGTGAAGCCTTGGAGATCCATAGCTTTCTCCAGTTGTTCAAGAGAATCGTAGCACGGCCCAAGGACCTACTCTTCATCCTGGCGGCGCACTATGAAGGCTGGCAGGATGGCGTACATGGGGTTCCGGAGGGGCCGGTCGGCGCGCCCGGACGGGCGTCAGGCTGAACAGCAGCCGCCATTTTAAGTCGTGGCAAGCGCACCTGCGCAAAGTCCCGCTAATGACAGCCTTGCACGATATTGAAGGCCGAGGCCTGCCCGGCTAGTTCACCTGCCCGGCGTCGATGGTCCGCATGGCCGAGGCTTCCGCCAGGGCAATCGCGGCTTCCGCCGTGTCAGCCACGCCGGCCTCTTCCTCGAATGAAGGCTGCGGCGCGTCGCCGAAGGCGTCGGAAATGGTAACCGTTGCCGTATAGCCGCCACCGGCCAGTGCAGCCGCGCGTGCCACCACGGCATAACCGCCGTACTCGAATCGTCGTTCCATTGCGCGGCTCCTCGTCGCTGGGGATGAAGCCATGATAGATGGACACATCGCCGCGTGGCCAGGAGAAGGCATTGAGCTCGCATGCAGCGTGGCGCGGGTCAAGCACCTCAGCCCACCCTGAGCGCTGGCGGGAATACGCACCAGCACCCATCGGCATGGCGGAAGAAGAACATCGACAACTGCCCCGACGGGCGGGCCACATCCACCCGGATACAGTCGCTGCGGCAAGCCCGCGGACTGCGCACGCGGGTGATCCGCGCGGGCGCCGCCAGGTTGGAGCCAAGCCATTTGTCGATCAGCCCACGCAGGGATATCTTGGCGGTTTGCATGTCAGTCTCCTTGGCTTGCCTGATTGAAGCGACCCACCTCACGCGCCGCGCGCCACGCGTTAGGCGGCACGGGCGCCGAAGTGCGCGCCCTTGAACCCGGTTTCGAGAAACGCCCTGAGCAGGTTGGCGACGGCCTGCACGGCCATGCAGGGGTGGTGCAGGCAGGCGTCCACTTGCTCGCTGCGGCCTTCGCCAAACAGGCACCAGGTACAGAAATGCTCACAGTTGTTGGTCAGGAGCCGGTAGCTGTCTTCACCGAGGCGGGAGCAGGCGCGCGCCACGGCTTCCAGGCCGACATACCTGGCGCAAGGATTGGCCTTCACGGTGACCATGTGACCCGCAGCGAAAGCTTCCACCGTGGTTTCCTCCACCGGGCCGCGATGGAGCGAGCCGGCAAAGCCGGCATAGTGAACCACCTTGCCTTCGCCGATGTAAATGCCGTGGTGGGCATAGCCTCGGCGCTCCGTGACCAGGTGCGCGCCTAGGGGAAGGTCGGCATCGATGGCCTTGTCTTGTTGTTGGTGTTGGTGTTGGTGGTTCATGGCTGCCTCTGATCTGTTTGCTGGCTGCAGGCATTGCCTGCTGGTTGCCACACTATCCGCATCAACCGTGCCAACGCCGCAGCCCCAGGCAGATCAAGGGATTACGGTGTTTTCAACCGGCCAGGCAGGGGATAGGCGTCTCCGGCCAGCCAACAGTCTGATCCCAGTAGTGTTGGCGGCATGCCATCAGGGAGGTCCGCGAGACCGTGGAAGCCATGACGAAGCGGATGCGATGGCTGTGGCAGTGGCAGTGGCAATGCGCTGCCGGGCGGCGAGCCCGAGTCAAATCGGTGGGTTTCCCCCACCATGCCGGTGGAGGATGTTGGCGTTGCGCCAACGCTTATGGCCCTGCCGCGAATTCCGAGGTCAGTCCGGTATCGCCAGCGAGAAGGGGAAACACAGCAAATTCAAGCACTTGCGGCGCCGCATCGGGCCAGCCACATCACTGGCATGCGCTTTGCTCTATAGACGCATGGCAAGAAGCCACGGACCGCAACACAGCCCCTACCCATCCCACGCACCGGAGACCATCATGGCGGCGCTCACCATCAACGACCTCTACACCAACCGCACGCTGGATGGCCAGGCCATGGCGGCCATCCGGGGCGGTGGCGCGCCCTGGGTATTCGGCTGGATCCAGCCCTATTCCCCGCCCCGGCAAAGCATTGGGCCCGTCGTCAACTTTTACGAGATCAACAACAGCTTCTATGCTGATCAAATGGTTAACCAATTCCAGAACATAGACGTTCGCAATACGGCGCCCGGCGCGAACATCAATGTGCAAGCGGGACAAGGGGCAAGGAACGACGGCCGGATGTAAGCCGGTTCGCGCGCAGCCCGCACGGTCCAGCCATGCGCCGCCCGCCACGCCAATGCCGCCCAGGCGCTGGCGTGGCGTTGTGGCGTCCTAGCTCGCCCGAACACCGGAGATGATCGTGACCTGTGCATCGCAATTCCGCTGGACTTCAGCCGCTCGCACCGATGTCGGCCTGGTACGGGAGCGCAATGAGGATGCCTGTCTCGCCCAGCCGGAGCGCGGGCTCTGGGTGGTGGCGGATGGCATGGGCGGCCACGCGGTTGGCGACTATGCCAGCAATCTGGTCGTGGAGACGCTGTCCCGGCTGGCCCTGCCGCACAGCCTCGAAAGCTTGCTCGACGGGGCCCGCATYGCCTTGCAGCAAGTCAATCGCGAACTGCTGGAGGAAGCGGCGCGCCGGCAGGTCCGGCGCATCGGCAGCACGGTGGTGGTGCTGATGGCGTGCGAACGCTTTTGTGGCTGCCTGTGGGCGGGCGACAGCCGCATCTACCTGTACCGGGACGCGCACCTGACCCAGTTGACCCGGGACCACAGCCGCGTGGAAGAACTCAAGGCGCGCGGCCTGATCACTGCGGAAGAAGCTGTGCATCACCCTGCGCACAACACCATCACCCGCGCGGTCGGCGCGAACACGGCGCTGGAGCTGGACCAGACCTGGGTGGAAGTCGCGGATGCCGATATGTTCCTGCTCTGCAGCGATGGCCTGAGCAATGAGCTGCGGGACCCGGAGATCGCCAGCGTGCTGGCCTGCGGCGATTGCGAGCTGGCGGCGCAGGCACTGGTGACCGCGGCGCTGGGCCGTGGCGGTCACGACAACATCTCGGCGGTGGTGGCGCGCGCCGAGGATCTCTATGCCTCGGACAAGACCATGGTGAATCCCGCGCTGTAGCCTGTGGCGTGCGGCTCACCGCCCTCCCGCCGCCCTCCTACCGCGCCTTGCCGCCCTGCGCCGCGCCCTGGTTGCGGAAATCCTTGGAATGGATGCCGTGTTTCTTCAGCAGCATCTGCAGGTGCGAGCGATTCATGTCGAAGCGCCTGGCCAGTTCCGCCACCGTGCCGCCGACCTCCTGCAAACCCCGCTCGAGAAATGCGCGTTCGGCTTCATCGCTGGCGGCGCGCTTGGCTTCGCTGAGCGAGGTGGCCGTGGACGCATCCACCACGAGCGGTGCCACGGCGCCACTGGCTGCCGGCGCCGATGGCTTGGGCCGCAGGTCCTGCGGAAGATGCTCCAGGGGTGAGCTTGATGGGCCGGCGCTTTAACACGCCGGCGGCCTCGTCGCCGAAATACGCCACCAGCAAGGCGATTTCGTCGCGCCGCTCGCGCAGCGGCGGCAGCGTGACGTGGATCACACTGAGGCGGTAGAACAGGTCTTCGCGGAACTTGCCCTCCTCGCTCAGGCGCCGCAGGTCCCGGTTGGTGGCTGCCACGATGCGCGTGTCGACCGAAATCGTCTCGTCAGAGCCGACCCGCTGGATTTCGTGCGACTCCAGCACGCGCAGCAGCTTGACCTGCCCGGTGAGTGGCAGTTCGCCAATCTCATCGAGGAAGATGGTGCCGGTATGCGCGCTCTCGAACTTGCCGCGGCGATCGTTGGCCGCGYCGGTAAAGGCGCCCTTCTTGTGGCCGAACAACTCCGACTCCAGCAGGTTCTCAGGGATGGCCCCGCAGTTCACCGAGATATAGGGCTTATCCGTCCTGGAGCCGTTGGCATGGATCACCTTGGCCATCAGCTCCTTGCCCGTGCCGCTCTCGCCATCGATCAGCACCGGCAGATCGGTCGGCGCCGCCTTCTCGGCGATCTCCAGCGCCTCCAGCAGCTTGGGGTTGTCGCCAAAGGTGCCCTCGAAAATAAAGCTGCGCTCCAGCAACGCCTGGCGGCGCTCGCGCGGCGCCAGGTCGGCCGGCACCGGCTCCGCCACGGCTGCCTGCACAAAGCGCTCCTTGTGCGATAGCTGCATCACCTCGTCGCGCAGCGTGGTGGCCTGCTTGAGCAGCTTCTCGATCTCCGTGCGCTCGAGCTTGGAGGCCCAGCGCAACGTCGAGCGCAGGATCTCGATCTTCTCGATCAGCCCGGCATAGGAGATGGCCGACCCGACGGAGCCACCCTGGTTGAACAGCTTCATGTCGCGCTCCCCAATGCGTCGCGATACGGCAGATATGCCAGATGCGCCGTTGCCGCCCGGCGGCACCCGGGCTGTGCGAAAGCGCTCACTCCGAGCTCAGCTGCTTCTGCACCAGCTGGTAGTACATGCCCTTGCGCTCCAGCAGTTCCTCATGCCGCCCTTGCTCCACGATGGCCCCTTCGTACAGCACCAGGATCTTGTCCGCGCGCATGATGGTGCTCAGGCGGTGCGCGATGATCACGGCCGTGCGGCCCTGCAGGATCTCCTGCATGTTGCCAAGGATGTTGCTCTCCGATTGCGTGTCCAGCGCCGAGGTTGCCTCGTCGAAGACCAGCAGGCGCGGATCGTGATAAAGCGCGCGGGCAATGCACAGGCGCTGGATCTGCCCGCCGGACAAACCCACGCCGCGCTCGCCCACCACTTGCTCGTAACCCAGCGGCAGCTTGCTGATGAACGCGTGGGCATCGGCCATCTTGGCGACTTCCTCGATATGGCGGCGATCCGGGCTGTCGTCGCCGCAGGCGATGTTCTCGGCGATGGTGCCTGAGAACAGCAGGTTGCTCTGCATCACGTAGCCGATCTGCGCGCGGTAATACTCTTTGTCGATCACGCCGAGGTCGTAGCCGTCCACGGTGATCTTGCCGTCCGTGGGCACGTAGAACCCCACCAGCATCTTGGCCAGCGTRGTCTTGCCCGATCCGCTGCGTCCCACAATGGCCAGCAATTCGCCGGGCTTGATGCTGAAGCTGATGTTCTCCAGCACGTAGGGCGTTTCGGCGCCGCCGTAGCGGAAATAGACCCCATCCAGGTTGATCTCGCCTTGCAGGTCCGGCAGCATCACGCGTGACGCCAGATCCTCCGGCTTTTGCTCCGGATCGAGGTCCAGCACGTCGCCCAGGCGCTCCATCGCCACGCCGGCATCGTTGAGCTGGCCCCACAATGCCACCAGCCCCATCAACGGCGCCAGCACGCTGCCCATGAAGGCGTTGAAGGCAATGAGCTGGCCAACGGTCAGCTCGCGCTGCAGCACCAGGTTGGCGCCCACCCATAGCACCGCGATGGTGGTCGCGGCATTGAGCAACTGGCTGGCCAGCCCAACCAGGATATGGAACGCCTGCGCCTTGTACTGGACCTCCAGCGCCTTGGCGTACTTCTTCTCCCACTTCAGGCGCACCGGGCGCTCGATTCCCATGCCCTTGACCGTTTCCACCCCGCCCAGCGTCTCCATCAGGTAGGACCGCGCATCGGTCGTGGTGGTGAACACCTCGCGCGCGAAGGCCTTGACCTTTGGCGTTGCCACGATCGTCAGGATCGCGATCGGGACCACGAAGGCGATCAGCACCAGCGTCATCTTGACGTTGTAGAGGAACATGATGGTGAAGTAGATRAACACCATCAGCAGGTTGAGYGCCGTYGTCACCGTCGACTCGGTCAGGAAGGCGCGGATGGTCTGGTTCTCCTGGAAGCGSGCRAAGATRTCGCCCGTCTTGCGCTTGGCGAAGAAGGAAAATGGCAGCGACATGGTGTGTTTGAAGAAGTGCGACATCATGGCGAAGTCCATATTGCGCACCATGAAGTTGGCTAGATACGCTCGCACCGAACTCATCAGTTGCGAAAACACGCTGGAAACGATCAACCCAAGTATCAGCAGGTTCAGCAGGCCCATGTTCTGGTGCACGACCACCCCGTCAAGGATGTTCTGGATGATCAGGGGCGGCACCACGCCCAGCACCTGGATCACGAAGGTCGCCATGAACAGGTGCGCAAGGATCCGTTTGTACGGCGCCAGGTAGCCGATGAAGCGCAGCCAGGGCGAGCGTGCCACCGCCAGTTGCGCCATGCTTTCGCCGGAGGTGAAAAGCAGGCAGGTGCCGCTCCACCCGCGCTCGAACTCCTCCACGCCCATCTTGCGAAAGCCGAGCGCTGGGTCAGCCACCCACACCCAGCGCTTCGATACACCGTACACCACCACGTAGTGGTAGCCCTCCCAGTGCACGATGAACGGCAGCTCGAAACCCAGCAAGGAATCATGCGTGCACTGCACGCCGCGCGTGGTAAAGCCGAGCGACTCGCCGGCGCGGGCCAGGCTGTCCAGCGTGGCGCCCTGCGTGGTCACGTTGGCCAGCTCGCGTAGCTTGCCGAGCGTCATGGGGATGCCGTGATGGCGGCAGATCATCGCCAGGCAGGCAGCGCCGCAATCCATCTCCTCGGCTTGCTCGACCAGGGCGAAGCGGCGGATAACGCGCTCACCGAACTCCGGCTTCGAGCGCAGGTCGAGCATCACCGGATGCTTGCGCCGCTCGGCCATCTTCTTTTGCCGGTGCAGCTCCCGGTCGATAAAGCGGATGCGCTCTTCCAGCACCTCGCGCAGCTTGGGATTGCGCTCCAGGATCAGTTGCACGGTCTTTTCCGGAATCACCAGCAGCCGCGCATCCGTGCCGGCGATGGCCGCCGCGATCTGCTCCTGGCGCATCACGCAGGCGCGCTCGCCAAAGATGTCGCCCTGGCGCAAGGTCRCCAACGGATACTCGACGCCCTCCTCGGTCCGCACAATGCGCACTTCGCCCTGGCGCACCACGTACAGGCGGCGGTCCTCCCGTGCATCCTGCTTCAGGATCTCCTTGCCGGCGGAAACGCGCTTCACCCCCACGCTGCGCACSGCSTCCTCCAGYTCRCTCTTGTCSAGCTTGCCGCGCAGRTCGAACARSCGKGCGACRAAGCCGCCGGCCGARCTGATCGCCACATAGCTGGCAACAAAAGCCATCGCCGCCGGATTTTGCGCAATCATGGGCTCGGTC
>NZ_JBFTSF010000285.1:0-7681 GCF_056399905.1 Cupriavidus sp. 01L46 | reverse complement strand
TGTTCGGCGCGTCCGAGCTATCGGTGTAGGTGACCGAGCGCAGCGCCGCTTGCCACTGCGCCGTCGTGGCGCTCGCGCCGGCCGACGTCAGGGTCATCACCCCGGTCGCGCTGTTGTAGCTCGCCGAGATATTGCCCATGGTGGCGGGGTTGTTGGTGAAGGCCAGCACGTCCTCACCAACTTGGAAGTTACTGGTAATGGCGACGGTCGCGCTGGCCAGCGTGGCGTTGTCCGCATCGCTGACCGTGAAGCCGCCATCGACGGCAACCGGCGTGCTGGTGACGTTGTTGCCCTCGGTGAACGCGGTGGTGCCGCCGCTGGCCGTTGCAATGGGCGAGTCGTCGACCGCGGCAACGCTGACCGTCTTGGCCGCGGCATTGCTATYGGMCGTGCCGTCATTGACGGTAAAGGTGATGGTGCGGTTGCTTGTGAACGGCGTGTCCGAGGTATCGGTGTACGTGACCGAGCGCAGCGCCGCTTGCCACTGGGCCGTCGTGGCGGTGGCACCGGCCGAGGTCAGGGTCATCACCCCGGTCGCGCCGTTGTAGCTCGCCAAGATATTGCCCATGGTGGCGGGGTTGTTGGTGAAGGCCAGCACGTCTTCGCCGATGCGGAAATTGCTGGTAATCGCCACCTTGCCGCTGGCGAACRTGGTGTTGTCCGCATCGCTGAATGTGACGCCGCTATCGACCACCACCGGCGTGCTGGCGACGTTGTTGCCTTCGGTGAACGCGGTCGTGCCGCCGCTAGTGGTGGCAACGGGGGCGGCGTTCGGGACGTAGGTCTTGTCGAGGATACCGCCGGTGTCGTTGTAGATCTTGCCAACGGCCGCTGGGCTGATACCGGCAGCCCCGCCGCCGAGTGCCGGGCCACCCGTCCCGCTTCCGCCTGCGTTGCCGGTTATCGCCGCATAGGCCGAAGCCGTGATGTGCACGGTGCCCTGGTTCCATATGGCGCCCACACCCAGGCCACCTGCACCGCCGTTMGCGTTGCTCCCGCTTCCCGCGCCAGCCCCACCGCCACCGCCACCACCCGCGCCCAGGTTGTTGCTGATGATCGAGTTGCCAACCACATTGAGGGTTGCGCCAGTCGCGTTGAAGATGCCACCCGCCGCGCTGCCACCGGCGCCCCCGGTGGCATCCCACCCACTGCCGCCGCCGCCGCCGCCGATCGAGATGGAGCCGTTGGTGGCAGTCCCTCCGTTGCCGCCGTTCGAATAGCTTGCAACGCCCGTGCCCCCCGCACCGCCAGTTGTAGTGCCGCCATGGCCTCCCATGAAGCTCGGGTTGTAAGTGCCTCCGTTGCCCCCAACGCCGGCATTGCCTGACGTACCGGCATAGGAACCTGTTCCGAAGCCAGCCGCGCCCCCCGCCCCACCGCCAGTGCCGAGCATGCCGCCACCGCCGCCGCCGCCGCCGCCAACAGCGCCGCCAGCATAGGGGGCGGTCACACCACCGCCACCTCCGCCGCCGGAAGCCGCATTGGCCGTGACGGTGACATCCGTCAGAGTCAGCGTCCCGGCGTTGTAGATGCCGCCACCTTGCGCGGCGGTTGCAGCTACCCCGCCGGCCCCGCCATTGCCCGAAACCAGGCCATGTTCGATCACCAGCCCCTCCAGCCCGACGGTCGAGCCGGAGGTGATTTGCAGCACGCGGCCTTTGTATTGTCCATCGAGCGTGACGTCGGCGATGCCGTCGTGATTGATGTCGCCATCGATGGTGAGGTTCTTGCTGATCACCAGCAGCGAATTGCCCGACGTGATGGTCGACAGGTTGATCGTCATCCCGGTGCTGAAGGTGATGGTGTCACCCGCCTGCGCCGAGGCGATCGCGCTGCGCAACGTGCCGGCACCGGCATCTGCGGCGTTCGTCACGGTGAGCAGCGCCAGGTCATGCGCATAGGCGGATTCCGCGCTGGCCGACAGCACCGAGGTGGCTTCGATCTGGCCGGTGGAGATTTCCAGGTTCCAGTCGCTGCCCGCGCCGGTGCGGTTGTCCGAGRCGGCAATATCGCGGCCCGTCAGCGCGGCCAGCGAGTCGATGAACGACAGGCCGGCCGCGCCTTGCGCGGTGCTGCAGGCATAGATCAGGATGTCGCCCCCGCTCTGGATGCCGCTACCGATCCTGGCCAGGCTGCTGGCGTAGTTGCCAACGTTGTCGCCGGACAAATAGGTATTGCCAAGCCACAGGTCGCCAGCCTCGCCGTGCGCGATGATCTGGACGGACTTGGCGCCGGGATGGGCCGACAGGTAGTCGGCCATCTGGGCCAGGCCGTCCGCGTTGCGGTTCAGGTAGACGATTTCGGTGCCGGGCGCGACACCGGCCAGCAGGCTCGCGCTGTCGTCCACCCGGCTATCCACGAACAGCACGTTGTGCCCGGACGGCGCCGGACCCGGCGAAGACGGGGCACCGGCTTCGGCGGGCGCGGGAGCATGGCCGGCGGCGTCCGCAGGCTGGGGAGTGGCTGGCGCTGCGGCCGGCGCCACATGGCTATCCGTGGGGTGGCTATCCGCTGCGTGGCTGTCCGCCGGCGCGCCATGGCCATCGCCTGCCGGGTGCGCCGCCGCAGCCGCCGCCGTGGCGACCGCGGCGCCGTCGAACATGATGCGGGGCTCCAGCGCCATGATCAGCGACGAGGAGAGCGGGCTGGACGGCTTTGCGGGCCGGGCCGGGATTGCAACCGCGYCCTCTACCTTCTGCTTCCGGGTCCACCACATATCGCTCTCCTCGCGCACCCGCGCCGGGCACGGCTCAGGTGGCGTGCGGCGGGCTGCAATTTTCTGGTCGGTATTCTGAAATCGGCCAGCGAGTGCCAGCCCTTGTTCGTCGAACTAAACGCGTCAATCGAATCAATCGCGCTAATCGCGCTAATCGCGCTAATCGCGCTATTCGAGCTTTGCGCGGATGACATTGGCCGCGCTTTTGCTGCCGTCCTCCCAGAACGACAGCGCGGCGTACTTCTCGAACAGGTCCGGCGGCAGGATGCTGCGCCGAGCTTGCTTTGCCACTTTGGATTTCACCTGGTGCAGGCCGGACACGCCCAAGGACTGATCGAACTCTGGCGCGTCGTATTGCACGTTATTGAAATCGTGCTCAAACCAGGGCTCGCCGATAAAGTCATAAACCAGGCGCATTACCTTGTCGGGCGCTTGGCTGAGCAAATCGTAATCGACCAGCAGCAGGGAACCGGCGTTCTCGCCGTAATAGGCTTCCTTGAGCGCGGCCCACGCAAAGCCAACCAGGCGATTGCGCTGCGCCAGGGTATCGACCCGGCTATAGACGGTGCTGCGTTCAGCGTCATCGGAAAACAGCTTGGTGTTTTCATACGGATTGGCGCGATACAAACGCTCAAGGCTGTCCATGACCCAGGCGACATTGCGCACGCAGGCAATCACCCTGGCGTTGGGAAACAGATCCTGCAGCGCGGGCATGCGTGCGCACCAGTTGCGATTGGTGTCGAACACCACGCCTTTGCTTGCCTTGTCTGCGTAATAGCTATCGAACAGGCCACGCAGCAGCCGGCGGCGCTGGTCCTGGGCGATCACGGGCCCGAATTCGCTGCCGGCGCTGCATTGCGCCAGCACGGCATTGAACAGTGTCCCCACCGGGCTCGTCATTCCGGCATGGAACCGGGGATTCTGCAGCAGCAGCGCGGACAGCAAGGTTGACCCTGACCGGGGCAAGCCMGAGATGAAGTGGAATTGGTTGGAGGACACCCGATTCACCGCTGTTTTTATGTTTTAAGCCGGTAGTCTATGCGATGAACATGGCACTCGTACATATGACAGACGGGCAAGATCGCGGCTGCCGCAGGTTTTTTCTGCGGGCCCGTATTACAGAATATTGGCTCGCGGCAAGGCGCTTTCCCGCAAATCGGGCACCCGCGCGGGTCGCAGAATTAATACCCCTCAAAAGCGGGGATTCAACGCGGTCTCCATGCCTGCACTCAGGTATTCCCACGCAACCGCCGGAGTGTCGGCGGCAAACAACGCCCGGCAGCGCCGTGGGCGGCAAATACCTAAAAAAATAGCGGGATGGCGTCGTCGCCGTCCCGCTATGCCGCTTGGGCGCCGGCGGCCTGGTCAGAAGACCAAGGCGCCGGCCAACGTGCTTGAGCCGGCTATGCGCCCGCTATCAAACCACGCCCTGCGCCAGCATCGCGTCCGCGACCTTCACAAACCCGGCCACGTTCGCGCCTTCGACGTAGTTGATGAACCCGTCGGCTTTCTGGCCGTAGTGGATGCAGTTGCCGTGGATGTCCTTCATGATCGCGTGCAGCTTCTCGTCGACCTCGGCATGGTGCCAGGACATGCGCATGGCGTTCTGCGACATTTCCAGCCCCGAGGTGGCGACGCCGCCGGCATTGCTGGCCTTGCCCGGCGCGTAGAGGATGCGCGCGGCCAGGAAGCGGTCCACGGCGTCCAGCGTGGAAGGCATGTTGGCGCCTTCGGCCACGCAGAACACGCCATTGGCCAGCAAGCGTTCGGCGTCATTGCCGTCCAGCTCGTTTTGCGTGGCGCAGGGCAGCGCCACGTCCGCCGGCACGTGCCAGGGCGTGCGGCCGGCTTCGAAGTGCAGGTCTTGCTCGGCGGCGAAATCGGCCAGGCGGCCGCGCGCCTCGTTCTTGAAAGCCATCAAGGCCGTCAATTGTTCGCTGTTCATGCCCTTGGGGTAATGCAGCACGCCACCGGAGTCGGAGACCGTTAGCACCTTGGCGCCCAGTTCGATCGCCTTCTCGGCGGCATACTGGGCCACGTTGCCCGAGCCGGACAGCAGCACACGCAGGCCGCTGAAATCGCGTCCGCGGCGGTGCAGCATCTCCTGCGCGAAATACACCGTGCCGTAGCCGGTGGCTTCGGGCCGCATCAGGCTGCCCCCGAAGKCCATGCCCTTGCCGGTGAAGACGCTGGCGGAGCTGTTGGACAGCTTTTTCATCATGCCGGCCATGAAACCGACTTCCCGCGCGCCCACGCCGATATCGCCGGCGGGCACGTCGGTGTCCGGGCCGAGGTGGCGGTAGAGCTCGGTCATCAGCGCCTGGCAAAAGCGCATCACCTCGCCGTCGGACTTGCCCTTGGGATCGAAGTCCGAGCCGCCCTTGCCGCCGCCCATGGGCAGCGTGGTCAGCGCATTCTTCAGCGTCTGCTCGAAGCCCAGGAACTTCAATACCGAGAGATTGACCGTGGGATGCAGGCGCATGCCGCCCTTGTAGGGGCCGATGGCGGAGCTGTGCTGCACGCGAAAGCCCCGGTTGACCTGCACCTGGCCGCGGTCGTCGGTCCATGCCACGCGGAACTGGATCACGCGCTCGGGTTCCACCAGCCGCTCCAGCAAGGCCTGTTCGCCGTAGCGCGGATGCTGCTCGACGAAGGGCCAGAGCGTCATCATGACTTCCTTCACGGCCTGGAGGAACTCGGGCTGGTCGGGGTCGCGCCGGGCAACGCCGGCCAGGAATGTTTCAAGGGAGGCAGATGTCACAAGTGTCTCTTTGTTTCGATGTGCTGGTGCTTGGCAGAAGACGGCCGCCGCGGATACCTGTCCGGCAGGCGTGCCGAGGGATGCCACGGCGCTGCCCGGATGGTCCGGGGCGGCGCAACCGCGGCGAGCCCGGCGGCGATGCGGCGACGGCCACCGGGTCATGTCAATACATTCAAGATCGAGGTTGAATGTATCGTCAAGGGCGAAGCTTAGCATTTGACGTGGGTGGCAACACAGGCACAACACCTTTGACCAGCAGACATATAAAGGCTGCTTGCTTGTATTTTTGTGCGATCAGCGACCACCGAGCAGCGGCTGGCGGCCTCGAAGCCGGGCCTGAGCACGCCGTACAATCCTCGGATCGTGCACAGACATGGGGGCAAGAACGTGGAAGTCCCGATCGATCAAGTTGTCAGCCTGCTCCACGAAGCGGCCTACGGCACCCTGGCCACGCATGCTTGCGCCCTGCCCGGCTACCCCTACGCCACCGTGGTGCCGTTCGTGGCCGATGCGGCCAGCGCGCCCGTGATCTGCGTCAGCGCATTGGCCGAGCACACGCGGAACCTCCTTGCCGATGCGAGAGTGAGCCTGTCGGTGCTGCAGCCCGGCGCCGCGGACGTGCAGAACGCCCCGCGCCTGACGCTGGTGGGCGATGCGGCCCGCATCGAGCCGAATGCCGACGAGCTGGCGCGTTACCTGCGCTATGCGCCAGCTGCCGAGCCATTGCTGGCGCTGGATTTCCAGTTCTTCCGCATCCATCCGAGCGCCATACGGTTTATCGCCGGCGTCGGCCGGATGGGCTGGATTGGGCAATCGGCGTGGGATGCCTTGCCGCAGGTGCCGCCAGGCATCGAGGCCGGGATCGTGCAAGCGGTGTCCCTCGCCGCGCCGGGCGGCGTACGCGTGCTTGGCGTGGATGGCTATGGCATTGACTATGACATCGCGGGACGCCGCCGCCGCAGGCGCTTTCCCCATGCGCCCATCGCGCTGGACGCGTTGGAGGCGACGGCCCTGGCTATTGCGGCCAGCCTCGGCTGACGCCGCCTTTGCCACGCTCAGGCGATGCGCAACACCGGCCCGCGCTCCTTCAGCGCCGCGGCCAGCGCGGGCTCGGGCGCCATATCGGAAATCACGTAAGCCGCCTTCTCGAAATGCTTCACCAGCACCCCGGCATTGCGGCCAAACTTGGTGTGGTCCGCCACCACGCAGGCCACGCTCGCCGCTTGCAGCATGCGGCTGCGCAGCTCGGCGGCGGCACGCGAGAAATCGCTCATCTGGCCGTCGGCGGTAATGCCGCCGGTGCCGATAAAGGCAAAGTCCGCGTGGTAGCGCGACAGTTGCTCGATGGTGTCCCAGCCGTGGGTGGCGTCCTCGTTGTCCTGCAGCTCGCCACCGAGCATCACCACCCGATTGCCATTGCGCCGCCCCAGCAGCAGGGCGATGGCGAAATCATTGGTGTAGACCAGCAGGTTGTGATGACCATGCAGCGCCTGCGCCACGGTGTGGGTGGTGGTGCCGTAGTCGATGATCAGCGAGGCGCCATCGGGCACCAGCTCCGCCGCGCGCATGCCGATGGCGCGCTTGCCCTCGGCATTGACCGCGGCGCGGGTCTGGGCATCCGGCTCGGCCCGCTCGGGCGTGAGCGCGCCGCCGTGCGTGAGAATCAGCAGGCCGCGCGCCGCCAGCGCGTTGAGGTCGCGCCGGATGGTCTCGCGCGAGACATCCAGCTCGGTGACCAGCTCGCTGATGGCCAGCGCGCCGCTGGCGGCGAGCTGGTCGAGGATGAATTTTTGCCGCTGTTCAGCCAGCACGTGGACTCCGCTGCGTAGGAAAAATAAAGGTGGATTCTAACCCCGTCATACCGGGGCCAGCCCGATCAGCCGGCTGATATTGGCTGCGGATCGGGTTTTGGCGGTGGGGGGATGAGGATTGGTTGGCTTTGGGGGTTGTCGCAGTTTTTTGCGGTGTTGGTTTTTGTACCCAAGGGCCATACGACATCCCTCCGGCGGGGTTGGCCGCTGTTGCTTTGAGCGGCGTTGGTTTTTGCGCCCAAGGGCCATACGACATCCCCCTGCGGGGGCTGCCGGTCACTTATATGAACGCGCCCCGGTTTGCTAGGTAAACGTCACGCGATGCTCGATCAGGGTTGGTTGCAGACTTATATCCGGCCTAGTGCAGGCCAAGCCTGCGGCCCCGATGGAATT
>NZ_JBFTSF010000284.1:0-7763 GCF_056399905.1 Cupriavidus sp. 01L46 | reverse complement strand
GGGCGATCCGGTGACGCTCGCCGTCGCAGACAACCGGCTCGAGCTGGAGCCAAGGCATTGAACGCTTCGAAGCTGATCTCGTTTCAGCCTACCTCGACGTGCTGGCCAAACTCCTCCAGCAGGCTTGCGCGATGYTCGTCCAGTMTGGGCGAGCGCCGGAAGCCGCTCGCACCTGCCTGGCTGCCGATCTTGATCGGGTTGCCGGCCAGGGTGATCGGGCGGTCCTCGCCGATGCTGGCTTGCAGCAGCATGCCGCGCGCTTGCACGTGCGGGTCCTGCACGATGTCGGCCACGCTTTGCAGCGGGCCGTGCGGCACGCCCGCGCCTTCCAGCGTGGCCGACCAGGTGGCGCTGTCCGCATTGGCCAGGCGCGCTTCCATGCAAGTCTTGAGTTCGGCGTGGTGCTGGTTGCGCGCCACCACGGTGGCAAAGCGCGGGTCGGCAGCCAGCTCCGGCAGGCCGAGCGCGGCGCAGAGTTTCTGGAACAGGGTGTCGTTGCCCGCCGCAATGACGATGAAGCCGTCAGCGGTCTTGAACATGTCGAACGGCGTGATGGAGGGATGGCGCGTGCCCAGCGGCGCGGGCACGGCACCGGTGGCGGAGTGGCGCGCGATGGCGTTTTCCAGCAGCGCGACCTGGCAATCGAGCATGCCGATATCGACGCGTTCGCCAAGCCCTGTGCGGCTGCGCTTGAGCAGCGCGGACTGAATGCCAATGGCGGCATACAGTCCCGCGCCAAGGTCGCCGATGGACACGCCGACCCGCACCGGGTCGCCGCCGGCCTGGCCGGTCACACTCATCAGGCCGCCCATTGCCTGCACCACCATGTCGTAGGCGGGCCGGTCGCGGTAGGGGCCGGTCTGGCCGAAGCCCGAGATCGAGGCATAGACCAGACGAGGGTTGGCGGCGTGCAAGGTTTCCCACGTAAAGCCGAGCTTTTCCATGACGCCGGCGCGGAAGTTCTCCACCAGCACATCGGCGCCGGCGATCATCGCCTCCAGCACTTCACGGTCGCGTGGGGATTTCAGGTCGAGCGCGATGGATTCCTTGTTGCGGTTGACCGAGGCGAAGTATGCCGACTCGCCATCCACGAACGGGCCTACATGCCGGGAGTCGTCACCGCCTGCGGGGTTCTCGATCTTGATCACGCGCGCGCCGAGGTCGGCCAGCATCATGGTGCAGTAGGGACCGGCCAGCACACGGGTCAGGTCCACCACGGTAAAGCCCGCGAGCGGGAGGTTTGCGGCATTGCGATTCATGGAAATCCTTTTGGGCCGGGAGGCCCCGGGTATATCGAACGAGTGCGGGAAGGGCGTGCGGCTCAGTCGATCCTGGCGCCGCTGCTCAAAGTCAGATCTGCCACGGTCTTTCCTTCTCGCTGCGCGAACTGCCGGAACTCCGCGGGCGATGCGGACGGCGAGACTTCTTCGCCGCGGCTGGCCAGCCTGGCCCGCAATTCCGGTTTGGCCAGTGCCTTGGCGGAAGCGGCGAAGAGTTTCTCGATCACGGCGGGCGGTGTTTGCGCCGGGGCAAACAGGCCGTACCAGTTGGTCACGTCGTAGCCTTTGATGCCGGCTTCGGCGATGGTCGGATAGTTCGGCAGCACGGAAGAGCGTTTGGCGGAGGTGACGGCAATGCCGACCACCTTGCCGGTATCGATCATGGCCTGCACGGAAGCCGGCGTGGCAAAGGTGAACTGCGCATCGCCGGCGGCCACCGCTTGCGCGGACGGCGCGCCGCCCTTGTAGGGCACGTGGGTAAGCTGGACGTCGGCCAGCTTGGTGAACTGCACGCCGGCCAGGTGCGTGATCACGCCGTTGCCGGAGGACGAGTAATTGAGCGCGCCGGGGTGCTGGCGGGCTTTCGCCAGCAGGTTGGCCACGCTGGTGATGCCGGATTCCTTGTTGGCCGCCAGCAGCAGCGGCGAGACGGTCAGCCGCGTGATGGGCGCAAAGTCCGTGGGCTCGTAGCGGATGTTCTTGTAGAGCACCTTGTCGCCGCCCATCAGGCTGGCCGAGGCGATATACAGCGTGTAGCCATCGGCCGGGGCCTTGGCCACGATCTCGGCGGCAATGGTGGTGCCCGCGCCAGGCTTGTTGTCGATGATGACCGGCTGCCCGAGTTCCTTGGAGAGCGCATCGCCATACAGCCGCGCCACGTTGTCGGCGCCGCCGCCAGCGGGGAAGCCGATCACCACGCGGATCGGCTTGATTGGGAAAGCGTCCACCGCCAGCGCGGGGCCGGCCAGGGCGGATGTGGACACTAGCAGGAACAGCAGGGTTGGGTGCCGCTTGGTCATCGTTGTCTCCGGGTTTTGTTTTTTGCGTTCCGTGTTCCGTGTTCTGTCTTCTGCGTTCTGCTTTCTGCTTTCCGCGGCGTGCCTACCTGCCGGTGAATACCGCGGCGCGTTTCTCGCGCCAGGCGGCTGCGCCCTCGCACAAATCCGCCGACGCCCCGGCCCGCGCGATCTCGCGTTCCAGCGCGGCCGTGTCCAGCGCGCCGCGCGCGATCTGGTTCAGGGCCTGCTTCATGCCCAGCAGGGCAATGGGCGCCATGCCGGCGAGYGTGGCGCTGAGCGCATCGACGCGCTGCGCCAGGGCGTCGGCCGTGACGATCTCGGTCAGGAAGCCCACCTTGAGCATTGCATCCGCATCGAGCCGGTCAGCCGTCAGGAAGAGGCGCTTGGCCGTGTCCACGCCCAGCCGGCTGACATAGCGCTCCAGCCCGCCCCGGTAGAAATGCAGGCCGAGCCTGGCGGCCGGCATGAACATGTCGCAGTGGGGCACGCCCACGCGGAAGTCGCAGGCCAGGCACAGATCCGTGGCGCCGCCATAGACGCCGCCGTTGACCGCCGCGATGGTGACGGGGCGAGCGGCTTCGATCAGGTCGATCATCTCGCCGAAGGCCGGCGCCCCCGCCTCGTCGGCGCTGGCCAGCGCGCCGATGTCGTAGCCGCTGCAGAAATACTTGCCGGTACCGGTGAAGCGCAGAACCAAAACAGTCTCCATCGCATTGATGGAGTTGATATGCTCGCGAAGTACCAGCAAATCATGCGGACTTAGCCGATTCGCCACTTCGGGACGTTCAAAGGTGATGGTTGCAACGCTTCCATCGATACTGAGCCGAGGTTCGCCGTGTTTTTGCATATAAGATTGATGTTTAGATATATTGAGGTTGATTTTAGATATGCCAAAGGAAGCATCAAATCGAGGTTTACCCGTGCAATCGCTCCAGGACCGGATCCGGGAGGCGATTGAGGAAGAGATTCACGCCGGCAAGCTGAAGCCCGGATCTCAGCTGGACGAGCGTGCGCTGGCCGAGCAATTCGACAGTTCGCGCACGCCGGTGCGGGAGGCATTGCTGATGCTGGCGGCGCAAGGCCTGGTGACGATCGTGCCGCGCGCGGGGATCTTCGTGCACAAGCCAACCGTGGCCGAACTGGTGGCGATGTTCGAGACGCTGGCTGAGATGGAGGGCGTGGTGGCCCGGCTGGCAACGCAGCGCATCAGCGAGGCGGGCAGGGCGGCGCTGTCGTCGGCGTTCGAGCATGGCCGGGCCTTTGTGGAGGCGGCCGATACGCCGGGCTATGTGGATGCCAACCGTGATTTCCACGACGTGCTCTATCAGGCTACAGCCAACCCTTATCTGGCAGAGCAGATCCGCATGCTGCGGCGGYGGCTGGCGATCTACTGGCGCCATCGCGGACTCATCAACCCCGCTCGCGTGCCGAGTTCCTTCCAGGAGCACGGCGTGATCGTGGCGGCGGTACTGGCGGGCGACGCGGACGCGGCGGCTGCCGCGATGCGCGCGCATCTTTCGGCGGGTGGCAAGGCCGTCGCCGATCTGGTGCTGCTGGCGCAGGACGCTTATGACGAGCCGGCCGCCGCCGCGGGAGGGCGCTGAGCCAACCGCGCCGCGCCGAACGCGCTGGCGCGGCAACTGGTAGCATCGCAGACAGCTGGTCCGGCGCCCACGGGCACCCGGCCAACAACTGGTCAACGGGGCGGCAGCGCTGCCTCCGCTTTTCAACGCTGTTTTCCCGAGTCTCCCGCTTCGTGTCCGCCGAACCCTATTTCTACGAGCCCGCCAACGGGCATGGCCTGCCGCATGATCCCTTCAACGCCATCGTCGGGCCGCGCCCGATCGGCTGGATTTCGTCGCGCGGTGGTGATGGGATTGTCAATCTCGCGCCGTATAGCTTCTTCAACGCCTTCAACTACACGCCGCCCATCGTGGGTTTTTCCAGCATTGGCTACAAGGACAGCGTGCGCAATATCGAGCAGACCCGCGAGTTCTGCTGGAACCTGGCCACGCGGCCGCTGGCCGACGCCATGAACGCGAGCTGCGCGGCCGTGCCGCCGGAGGTCGACGAGTTCGAACTGGCGGGGCTCACGCCGGTGGCGTCGCGCATGGTCGCGGTGCCGCGGGTGGCGCAAAGCCCGGTCTCGTTCGAATGCAAGCTCACCCAGCTGATCCAGCTCGAGGGCGTCGATGGCCATCAGGTGCCGACCTGGCTGGTGCTGGGCGAGGTGGTCGGCGTGCACGTGGACAAGGCGCTGTTGAAGGACGGCATCTATGACACTGCCGCGGCCCGGCCGATCCTGCGCGGCGGCGGGCCGGCCGACTACTTCGAGATCGGGCCCGAGGCGCTGTTCCACATGCGGCGCCCGCGCTGAGCGCTTCCTCGGCGCTGATGGTGGATTCCAGGCCGGCTGATTGCCGGCTTTTTCACGCCTGCAGATTCGGCTTGACAGACAGACCTGTCTACTAAAATAATGTAGACAAGTCTGTATCATTTTGAGTTCGCAGAATGCGCTACAGGCCGCTTTTTTTAATTCATTGCTGTCGCAGCCAGGAGAAGTCGATGTCGTCCAACCCCGAAATCCGTCCGCCCGTGCCCCCGTTCACCCGTGAAACCGCCATCCAGAAAGTACGCGGCGCCGAAGACGGCTGGAACAGCCGCGACCCCGAGCGTGTGGCGCTCGCCTACACCGTCGACAGCGCGTGGCGCAACCGTGCGGAGTTCGTGAACGGGCGCGAGGCCATCGTCGGCTTCCTGGCGCGAAAGTGGCAGAAGGAGCTGGACTACCGCCTGATCAAGGAACTGTGGGCGTTCGACGGCAACCGCATCGCGGTACGGTTCGCGTACGAGTGGCATGACGATTCGGGCAACTGGTATCGCTCCTACGGCAACGAGAACTGGGAGTTCAACGAAGCCGGCTTGATGCAGCGGCGCTTTGCCTGCATCAACGATGCGCCGATCAAGGAGTCCGAGCGCAAATTCTTCTGGCCTTTGGGGCGCCGGCCGGACGACCACGCCAGCCTGAGCGATCTCAGCTTATAAGCCGCATGGCCCGATCAGGGATAATCGCCCCATTTTTCGCAGCAAGGAACACTTCAGCCATGGCCACGCCTTCTGCCCGCGAGCGCATCCTGGATACCGCCGCCCGCCTGTTCTACCAGGACGGGCTGCGCGCGACCGGCATCGACAAGATCATCGCCGAGTCAGGCGTGGCCAAGATGTCCCTGTACCGGCATTTCGCCTCAAAGAACGAGTTGATCGCGGCCTTCCTCGACCAGCGCCACGAGAGCTGGATGCGCTGGTTCGAGCAGGACGTGGAAGCGCGCTTTGCCGCCAGCCCCGGCCTGGAGGTCATCGCGCAGGCGCTGGCCGGCTGGTTCTCCGACAAGGATTTTCGCGGTTGCGCGTTTATCAATGCGGTGGCCGAGGCGGGCGCCTCTGGCGAGGGCACTCAGGTGGCGCAATCCGTGGCGCACAAGGCGGAACTGGCGGCCTATATCGGTTCGCTGGTCAGGCGCCTTGGCCTGCCGGAGCCCGATGCCATTGCTGAAGAGGCGATGCTTTGCGTGGAAGGCATGATCGTGCGGTACCAGATGACAGCCGATCCGGGCGTGATCGATGCCGGACGGCGGTTGCTGCGCCGCTTGCAGCAAGTGCGTTGAAGGCGGGGGCGCAAAGCCCATTTTCGGGCGGCAGTTACAGCGGCGCGGGTTGTGTCTGGGGTGGCTGCACAGGATGCGTTGGCTGCGCAGGCGCGGCCGGCTTCTTGTCGCTCGTGCCACTGTAGGCGAAGTACTTGGCCTTGGCGCCCTTGGCCCAATACGCCAGGGTGAACTGCTTGCTGTCGCGCGCGTAGAGCATCTCGAGGCTGCCGTTGGCTGCCTCCCACTCGGCGTAGCCGTTCTCGGCACTGGGCTCGGTCTTGCGCTTGGACTCGTAGCGGGCATCGAGCTTCTTGCTCACGTCATCCAGCGCGGACCGGTCGAACGTCAGTGTGACGAGCGCCACCGTGTCGCCCGCGTCGCAGTTCACGATCGCGCGGGTCAGGCCCGGCAGATTGAAACGGTCAAGGTGCTTGAGCTCCACCGTGTCCCCGCCGGCCCACGGCGCGGTGCCAGTCTTGACGCGATTCGGGCCGGGGGTCATCCGCGCGCACTTGGTCTTGCCAAGCTCAAGGCCGAGGGGGGCCGCGTCCTTGCCGGGCGGTTGTGCGTGGGCGGCGATCGACGCCAATAGGAGGGCGGCGAGGAGGGGGCGCTTCTTCATCATGGTTTTGGCGAGATTCGAGATCTCGAAACGAACATGAGAGAGATTCTAAGGCCTGCCGCCGCGAGGCTATGCACTTCCGCGTTTTGCCCCAGTGTGTTGAGCAAGCTTTGACGCCACCGCCGTTTGTGTTTCGCACGGTCCATACCGCGTTCCGGGCGCGCGATTCGCGGCCGGAACGCGTAGCGTGCAGCGGCGTTGACGCGTCATGCGCCGTAGTAGAAGGCGCTGCGCACGGCATCGATCCGAGGTTGCATGCTGGCCTGAGCCTGCGCCTGTGGTGGCATGCTTGCCGCGTCCCCCTTGGCTGCCGCGGCAGCTTGYGCTGCCACCTTGGCTTCGGCCGCTTGAATGTCCTGGGGATACGTCGCGTCGTCGCCGCGGCCCGGCTGGTAGCCGGCTTGCTCCAGCCGGATCAGGTCGGCGCGGACTTCGGCACGGGTGAGTGGCGCCGGCTCGCTTTGCGCGAAGGACAGAGCCGGCACTGCCAGGGCGCAGGACAGCAAGACTGTGCGAACGATTGCTTTCATGGTGCGTTACCTCTTTCAGTTGGAAGGGCCCGGTGTCGCTGGGGCCACCGCGCTTTCATCGAGATGATGAAAGGCTGTCACCAGTATTGGTTTTGCGCGGTGACCTCGGCCTTACCATCTCATTACAATCCCGTCATGCACCGCTGATGCTGCCGATGTCGCTACGCCGCTACGCCGCTACGCCGCTATGGCGTCACGGCAGTCCGTTGCCAGCCGCCGCCCAGCGCCTTGACCAGCATCACGCTCGCGATCAACTGGCGTCGGTGCACCTGTTCGGCGGCCCGTTCGCTGGCAAGCGCGGTGCTCTCCAGCACGCTGACATCCAGGTAGGCCACCGCGCCCTTGCGGTAGCGGTCCAGCCCCAGCGCCAGAGCGCGCTCGGACGCCTCGGTGGCGGCTTGCTGGCTGCTGGCCTCTTCCTGCAGCGCATGCAGCGCGGCAAAGTTGTCTTCTACCTCCTGGAAGCCGCGCAGCACGCTTGCGCGATAGTCGGCGGCACTGGCATCGAACTGCGCGCGCGCGCTGTCGGCCATCGCCTGGCGGCGGCCGCCGTCGAACAGCGTGGCGGCCAGTGCCGGGCCGATTGCCCAGAAGCGGCTCGGCGCGGTCAGCCAGCTGGCCAGGCTGGTGCTCTCCAGGCCGCCGCCGACGGCGAGCAGCAGGCT
>NZ_JBFTSF010000283.1:0-7847 GCF_056399905.1 Cupriavidus sp. 01L46 | reverse complement strand
GGACATGTACATGTCCTTGCGCCGGCAGGCGCAGCTGCTGGCGCTGGMGCAGTCGGACCAGAGCAGCGATGTGCGGCTCGTGGACCTTGCGGTGGCACCTGCGCTGCCGGTCGGGCCGAATCGGGCGCTGGTGACGGGCCTGGCGGCGTTGCTGGGCCTGTTGGCCGGCACCGGGCTGGCTGCGTGCAAGCGCCGCGCGTCCCGGGGCATGGAGAGCGCTGCCGCGATCGAGGGGAGCCTGGCGCTGCCGATGGTGGGCGAGGTCGTGTTCAGCCCCGAGCAGCTCGAGCTGGAACGCAAGAGCCTGGCGCAGCCGCGCCCCTTGCGCGCACCGGTGTTGTCCGCGTGCGAGCCGGGCCAGACGGTGCGGCTCGCACGCGGCACGGACGACGCGGCGCGGGCCAGTCTGCGCCACTGCGTGTCCACCGCCTCGGTGCGCCCGGGCGCGGCGCATGAGGACACGGTGCTGCACGACCGGTACCTGCTTGCGCGGCAGTATCCGCATGCCCCGGCCGTGGAGGGGCTGCGCACCTTGCGCGCGTCGCTGCACTTCGCCATGGACGGCGCGGCCAACCACATCGTGGCCATCACCAGCGCCTCCGTGGGGGCGGGCAAGACGTTTGGCACGGTCAACCTGGCCGTGCTGGCGGCGCAGGCCGGCATGCGCGTGCTGGTGGTCGACGCCGACCTGCGCCGCGCCCGCGTGGCCGGGCAGTTCGGCCTGGAGGGCACGCTGGGGCTGGCCGACCTGCTGGGCGGGTCCCTCACGCTGCATGATGCGATCCAGCCGACCGCGGTCGGCGGGCTGTGGCTGCTCTCGGCCGGCACGCGGCCGGCGAATCCATCCGAGCTGCTGATGCTGCCCGCCCTGCGCGAGGTGCTGCTCACGTGCGCCGCGGGCTTTGACCTGGTCCTCGTGGATACGCCCCCCATCCTCGCGGTGGCCGACGCCGCGCTGGTCAGCCGCGTTGCCGGCGCCACGCTGCTGTTCGTGCGCGCCGACAACACGCCGCAGGAGAAGGTGGTCGAGGCGCTCAAGTACCTGGACCGGGCCAACGCCAACGTGATCGGCGGCGTGCTCAATGGCTTGCAGGTGCGCCGTAGCAACCGGGAGCGCTGCGCCGAGACCAGCGACTACCTGCGCGCGAGCACGCCGGAGGATGGCACGGTGCCGGCCTGGCGCATCGGTTGACCCGCCGTCTTTGACTTTTGCCTGCGTAGCGGCCATGGGCGCGGCCGCGTGTCCGCCATCTTCTCCACCCTTTATCGACCAGAACGGCCTCATGAGAAGCACGAACGGCAGGCACCTGCCCGCGCTGTCCCACCTGGTGGCGCTAGAAGCCACCGTCAGGCTAGCCAGCGTGACCGGCGCGGCCGATGAGCTATGCCTGACGCAGAGCGCGGTCAGCAAGCAACTGACCGAGCTCGAAGAGTACCTCGGCGTGCCCATGCTGACCCGCCGCAAGGGCGCGGTCTCGCCCACCCAGGCAGGCGAGCAATATCTGCGCGCGGTCCGCAAGGTGATTGCCGAACTGGAGGAGGYCACGCTGGAGGTGCTGACAAGCAGGGGCTGCGGTGGCCGGCTCGATCTGCGCGTGCCGGTTTCGCTAGGCAATATCTGGTTGCTGCCAAGGCTGGCAGGGTTTGCCAAAGCCCATCCGCAGATCCAGGTCAACGTCACCGCCAAGGCAGGCACGGTGGATCTGCGTGCGTCCGGCCTGGACGGCGCGATCCAGGTTTGCATGGGCCCGCCTGAAGGGCATGTCGGCGTCAAGGTGATGCCACTGGCCTTGTTTCCGGTGTGCGTGCCCGAACTACTGGCGCAGGCGGAGTCCGCCCAGGCCGCGCTGGAGCACCTGCCGCTGCTGCACCAGGCGGAGGCGCTGGAGGCGTGGGCGGGCTACTTCGATGTGATCGGCATGGCGGCGCGCAGGGCCCGGCGCGGGCCGCGCTATGCCTCGCTGGCCATGGGGCTGCAGGCGGCGCTCAGCGGCATGGGGATCGCCCTGCTGCCCGATTACGTGGTGAGGGAGGACCTGATGGCCGGGAGGTTGGTGCGGTTGCTGGACGCCACTTATGTCTCGCCCAAGTCCTATTACTTTGTTTGCCTTGAGGACAAGTGGCAGAGCCCATTGATCGGGATCTTCGTGTCCTGGCTGCTGGCGGAGGCGGCGGATACGCCACCCCGGATGCCCCCGCAGAGGCCAGCCGGGAATGCATAGGCCGGCCGCCACGCCCTACCAGGTGCAGATGCCCCAGTCGGTGTGCAGCGGCATCTCCAGGCCGAGCGCCGTATCGGTGAGCGCATGGACCTGCACGAAGGGCCGCTCGGACTCGACTTTGCCGAAGATCGCCGCGAACGGGATCTCACCCGCGTCCCGTCCCGTGCCGATGCGCGGCAGGCCCGTGGGAATGGAGGTGCCGGAGGGATCGACGAGATACCACCTGCCCGACAGGAAGACTTCCACGAAGGCATGGAAATCCGGCGGCCCGAGAGCGGGATCCGCGCCGTAGTCCAGGCTGCTGGAGATGCGCGCGGGAATGCTCAGCGCCCGGCAGATGGCAATCATCAGGTGCGCGAAATCCCGGCACACGCCGATGCGCTCGACGATCGTATCCACGGCCGAGGTGCGCTCATTGGTGGACGTCGAGAGGAAACGCACGTGGTTGCGTGCCCATTCCCGGATGGCCACGATGCGTGAGTAGCCCCATGGCACCTTGCCGAACTCCCGCAGGGCGAACTCCATCAGGCGGTCGGATTCGCAGTAGCGGCTAGGCGCCAGGTAGGGCAGCACCTCGAAGGGCAGTTGCGCGATCGGCACTTCGTGCAAGGTCGAAGGATCGTCGAGGCGATGGTCGATATCGACCACGGCTTCATAGTGGATCGCCAGGTGCCCCTTGGGCGCGCGCAGGCGGATCAGCCGGTTGCATAGCATGGCATCGGTGTACTGGTCCATGCGCAGCACGGGCGGCACCGTCAGGCGCTCGGAAACAATGCTCTGGCGGGCGGTACGGGCGGCTTCGATGTTGAACAGGAAGTCAGCCTCGGCATCCAGGACCTCGTACGACAGGTCCACCGAGTATCGAAGACGGTTCATTTGATGCCCCCTTGCCCGCGCGGCATGACAGGCGCTTGCTGATGAATAGTTCGTGACAGGGCTCGACGGATCGCCACGGCAGCCGTCAAGCGGGGATGCTTGCCCGTCCATGGTCGCCGCCCCCCATGGGAAAGTCCAGTGAATCCGTTGAGAGCGCTTTGCAGGTGTCCCTTGTTCCCCCCAGCGTCAGGGCGCCCGCGCGGCCTACTGCGGGTCGCTGTTCCTTGGCCGTGGCACCAGCTTGTCCGTGGCCAGCTTGCGGGGCTGGCCGAGCAGGCCGACGGAGACGGCGTAGCTGAAGAGATCCAGGTCGCCGCGCAGCCCGAGCTTGCGCATGGCGGACACCTTCTGGGTGCTGATGGTCTTGACGCTGCGCCCGAGACTCAGGCCGATCTGGCTGACGGACATGCCCGACAGGTAGAGCCGGATCACGTCGGTCTCGCGCGGGCTGAGCGCGCTGAACCGGGAGCGCACGTCCACGTCCTGTCCGGTGCTGTCCAGCAGTTGCTGGATTGTCGGCGACAGGTAGCGCGCGCCGTCGAGCACCTGCGACAGGCCAGCCGCGATATGCGAGGCATCATCGAGCTTGCTGACCACCGACAAGCGCTCGAACCGGACCAGCCTGCCGATCTGCACGGGGTTGTCCAGCATGGTGACCACCAGGATCGACAGGGCCGGATAGCGCCGCCGCACAAACTCGATCATGTGCAGGCCATCGCCATGCGCGCCGCCTGGCATTGCGTAGTCCGTCAGCAGGATGTCGCACGGTTTTCGGCTGAGCGCCGCAAGGATTTCCGTTGAGTTCCGCGCGCTGCCKGCGATCTCTATGCCATCGAGCTGCGCCAGCAAGCCTCGCAAGCCCAGCAGCATGACGGGATGGTCGTCGGCGATGACGATGTGGGATTTGGCGTACGAGCGGTTAGCCGGCATGGGCACGGATCCACGACGGCGAATGGCGCCGGCGCACGCATCGCCGGGGCCGCTCCATTGGTCCCGGCAACTGGCGTGGGCAAAGAGGGGTGACGTCGCTCATGGCAGAGTTCCTTGCGCTCCTGATTTGTGACTGCTGACTGTATCGCTGGGAACGCGAGACTGGTTTGAGAAATTTCCGCATTTCGCCGCAGGTGCGGGGGCGAGCCGGGAACTGCGCGGAAATCGTGTTCAAAGCAAGATCTTCGGGGTTCGATTCAGTGCTTTCGTTGTCTGGAGACAGATCTACTGCGGCACCGCTGCGCCGAGGCGCCGATGCTGGCGGCGTTGCCAGGCAGTCTGCGGCGCGTCATTCGCGTCTTTCTCCTCAGGCATTTCTTCCGATTGCCTAGGAAGCTTCCCAACGGAAAGCGCAAGGACGTCGCCATCCCTTGCGGGGTTTAGTGCAGAAAGTGACTCTTTGGCTGTTTTTATGGTGTTCCCAAGTGCCGAAACGACGTGCCTGCACACGATGCAACGCTGAGTTTTCCCTCCTTTGGGAAATTTCCGACGGCTGATTCGGAAGTTTCACGCCAGTTCGGGGGCAACTTCACCACATAATCCGCGCTTCACCTACTAATTGCCGGCTGTCGCCCAACGTAGGTGAGTTCGTTTTTTTTGGCAGTTTTTGGCAGTCTTGGGAGAGCGCGCGAGTGGCAACAATCCTGATCGTCGACGATCACCCCGCACTGCGCCTGGTGATCAAGGCCCAGTTGTCGCAAGTGCTTGGGGTCAGCCATATTCTGGAAGCCGACAACGGCCAGACTGCGATTGAAGCCGCGCGGCAGTTCGAGCCCGATCTTGCCATGCTGGACCTGGATATTCCCCGTATCAGCGGCCTGGACGTGATCCCGCGCCTGAAACGGATCTATCCGCCGATCCGGATCCTGGTGGTTTCAGGTCAGGACCAGGCCATCTTCGCGCCGCGGGTGCGGCAGGCGGGCGCCCAGGGCTTTGTCAGCAAGATGCAGGACATGAAGGAAATCGTGCGCTGCGTCGAGGGGGTGATGGCCGGCTACACGGTGTTTCCCGAAATGCGCTATGAGCGCGAGTTGCCGCTCTTCAACCAGCGGGCGGATGAAGAGCGGCTCGCTTTGCTCTCGGACAAGGAGATCGTCATCCTGCAGATGCTGGTCAGGGGCTTGTCCAACAAGGCGATCGGAGAGCTTTTATTTATCAGCAATAAAACAGTGAGCAGTCATAAGACCCGCATCATGGGCAAGCTGCGGGCTACCTCGCTGGTGGACCTGGTCGACTTTGCACGGCGCTGCCGCCTGACGCCTGCGCAATGAGGCCAGCCAGCAGGCGCTTATCGGCAGTGGGTTAACAATATGCAAATGTTCACAGAGGCAAATTCATGATCCGTGCGCGATTACTCAGCACTACCGAGAGTGGCGTGCAAGCGTTGCAAATCAGCGGGCTCGCGGCCGTGCTCGCGGGCCTGGGCTTTTCCGTCGAGCACGCGGACCTGGCGAGCCCGGATGCGGGGCGCGTCCAAAGCGAGCCGCCCAGGCTGGCACTGGTCTGGCTGGCTCATGACCATGCCGGCGAGCTCGCGCGCAGCGACTTTGGCCTGTCCCCGGACAGCCTGCTCTTTTCGGTGGTGCAGGCCGGCGCGGACGCGAGCGTGGTTGATGCGGCCCATGGCGCCGCCTTCGATGCCACGCTCAGCGCGCCGGTCAACGTCATCKCACTGGCGCACGCGATGGCCGAGCACGGGTTTGTCGCGGTGTCGCCTGGCGAATGCGCGGCCGTCCGCACGCTGCTCGATACGCTCGCGGGCGGTGACGAGGATATTGTCAGGGACCTGGTGGACAGCCTCGTCGAGACCAACCGCATCGATCTCGAGATGATGCGCGCGGCGCTGGCGGATGGCACCTGGCAGCGGTTCGGCAGCGGGGCGCACCGCATCAAGGGCTCGGCCAGGATCCTGGAGTGCGGGGCCCTGGTCACGCTTTGCGGCCGGCTCGAATCCGTTGCCCAGCACGGCGACCTTGCCACCGCGCAAGCCTTGCTGCCGATTCTTGCGCCAACGCTGGCGCAGCTTGACGCGTCGCTGGCGGCGCTGCGCCCGCCCCGGCTGCGCGCCTAGCCAGAACCGCTTCGCTTCATGTTGAAACAGCACTCTTAGAGACCATTTCAAAAAAAACCCCGAAGGAGGCTGTTAACTTCCTCGGCTAGCCGAGGTTGATGGCATCCGCGAGGATGCTCGTCAGCAGCAAGGTCTTGTCGCTAGCAGTCTCGCCCGTCTTCAGGTGCGTGAAATGGCGGGTGAAGCCGGTCCACGCATCGACCTCCATCAGAGAGTGCCGTAATCTTGACACGCGGCAGCATAAGCGATGTCTGATCGATCAGCGTTTGCGCTTCCATCGGGAAGGCGGCGTCGAGTGGCGAGATTTTCAGGCCAGACTCGGTGACGATCGCGTCCGGCAGCTTGTTGGCGGCGGCCAACCGGTTGACGGTTTCCAGCTTCATTTCCAGGTACATGCTCCACGAACAGTTTGCCTGCACGGGGCAGTCGCGTGCTGCGCGTGGTGCGTACAAAACGCTGCACACCAAGGTCTTCTTCCAGTTCCTTGATCGCACGGGACAACGGCGACTGCTCGATATGCAGCTTCTCGGCCGCGCGGGCGAAATGGAGTTCTTTGGCCACGGCCAGCAAACAGCGTAGATGTCGAAGCTCCATTAATAAACCTCAAACGCCGTCATGAATCCGGCGGTCTAGCCGCTAGATCAAACGCTCATCGACGCGGGCCAGACGTAAACCCATAGGCGTTCGCGCGCCAAGCGGTGAGGAAACCAATCATCAGTATCAACAGCACTACCMAAGGAAAAGATTTGGCACCTGCGGACTCAAGCAGTACCCCGCCAATAATCCCGCTGCCGGCGAACGAGAGATTGAACACTGTTACCAGCATGGATTGCGCAACGTCAGCACCGTTACCCGCTGCATCGGCCAATGCGGTTTGCAACAAAGTCGGCGCACCACTAAAGCTCAAACCCCAGATCGCCACACCAACGCATATGAATACAAGTGACGTGCTTCCCAAGCCGAATGTCAGTGAAACCAAGGCAAAAGCACCCAGTCCGGTCAGCACCAGAAGTCGCAGCCATCGGTCAACCAGAGAACCGACAAGCCATATGCCGAACATGGCAGACATGCCAAAGATGAGCAGTACGGAGTCCACATTGCCAGCTAGCCCAACCGACGCCAGGAAGGGAGCGATATAGGTGTAGAGAATGTAATGCGGAAGAATCCAAGCCATCACGACGAACAGCACAGGTCGCACGCCAGGGGTGGCAAGGACTTGCCTCATCGGCAAACGACCGTCGGCCGTCTGGCCGGGGTAGTCGGGAACCGCCCAGAAAACCCAGCCCATTAGCACCAGGGTCATTCCCGACATGATGCCAAAAACGCTGCGCCAGCCGATCATGGTTCCGAGCCAGGCGCTCAACGGTACGCCAACCGATAACGCTAAAGGGATGCCAACCATTGCCACCGCAAGCGCGCGGCCCTGCATGGACACAGGAACCATACGGCGTGCATAGGTTGCCAAGAGACTCCAGGCAAGCCCCGTGGCAAGCCCCACTGCGAACCGCGCAACCAGTGTCAGTACATAGTGCGAGGACGCCGCCGTTATCGCATTGCAAACGAGAAATGCCATCAGCACCAGCAACAGGACATGCCGCCGTTGCCATTTGCTCGTAGCCGCCGTCAACGGGATAGCGGCTATGCCCGAGCCGAGTGCGCAACTCGTCACAAGTTGCCCAGCCCAAGCC